>JBIJCL010000007.1:0-15563 GCA_044344725.1 Steroidobacteraceae bacterium
GCGAGCGTCTTGGGCGTTACTCGTTCATCGGCTTCGGAGATTCGTCGTTTCAGTTTCGACTCGATGGCCGAGGTCAGTGGTTGGGAACCGAATGCAAACCCCTGCCTGCGGATCAAGCTCAGCTCCTCCACGCGTTGCGTGCGGCGCTCGCAAGTGCGCCTCGACCGACTGCGCCCGGGGCTGGACCAGGTTTTCCTCTCGCGGGGGGTCTCGTCGGTTACTCCTCCTATGACGTCGTACGCTGGTTCGAGCGCTTGCGAGCACGTCCCGTCGCCGCATCTTCGGTGCCCGACATGCATTACGTCGCGCCGTCGTCGCTGCTCGTATTCGACCACCTGACCCGAGGAATTGCGTTACTGCATTCGGGCAGCGAGGCCGAGCGTCAGTCGCTGCGACGGGAGGTGATCGCAGCGCTGCGAGGCGCAGTGCCAGCTCCTAAGACCTCCAGCGGCTTTTCTTTGGCGGAAGCCTCGATGTCGCAGGATCATTTCCTCGGTGGCGTCGCGCGTACCAAGGAATACATCGCCTCGGGCGATGTGTATCAGCTCGTGCTGTCGGTGAGGTTTTCGGGTCGGCACTCGGTCGACCCCTTCGATGCCTACCGCGCCCTGCGACTCATCAATCCCTCGCCCTACATGTATTACCTCGCGCTGGACGACATCAAAGTCGTGGGCTCTTCTCCCGAGGCGCTTGTGAAGCTCTCGGGTGGACATGCGCAGTTGAGGCCTATCGCCGGCACTCGTCCTCGGGCCGCCGAGGATCAAGAAGATCGACGACGCGAACAGGAGCTCTTGGCAGACGCCAAAGAAAATGCCGAACACGTCATGCTCGTCGACCTGGCGCGCAACGATTTGGGGCGTGTGGCTCGCGCAGGCTCGGTACATGTCGATCCTTACCGCTCCATCGAACGGTATAGCCACGTCATGCATATCGTGAGTGGCGTCCACGGTGAGCTTGCCGCTGGACGCGATGCGTTCGATTTGTTCGCTGCGGCATTCCCCGCCGGCACCTTGGTCGGTGCACCCAAGGTTCGCGCCATGGAGATCATCGACGAGCTCGAGCCTGTACGTCGCGGTTTGTATGGTGGAACGGTCGGATATTTCGGAGCGCAAGGAGAGATGGATCAAGCCATCACCATCCGCACGCTCGTGTTCAGGGGCGACGAGTATTCCTACCAAGCAGGCGCCGGCATCGTGGCCGATAGCCATCCGCAAAGTGAATACGAGGAGGTCCTCGCGAAAAGCGCTTCGGCCGCACGGGCCTTGCAGATGGCGGGAGAGGTGTCATGAGCACCCGGCTGCTACTCATCGACAACTACGATTCTTTTACCTACAACCTCGTACAGGCATTTTTGATGGAAGGTGCCGAGGTCGACGTTCGCCGCAACGACGAGATCACGATCGAGCAGGCGCTGGCATTGAAGCCGACCCACGTTTGCATCTCGCCGGGCCCTGGAACGCCTTATGACGCGGGTATTTCCATGGATGTCATCCGTGCCTTCGCGGGGCTCGTGCCCATATTCGGTGTTTGTCTCGGCCACCAATCCATCACCGAAGTTTTCGGTGGCAAGGTGGTTCGCGCTGGAAGACTGATGCACGGCAAGACTTCCCCTGTGACCCATGATGGACTCGGACTCTTCTGCGGCATGAGCTCTCCGTGCCAAGTGGGTCGTTATCACTCGTTGATCGCCGAGCCGTCATCGCTACCGAGCGAACTTCTCGTCACCGCGCGCACCGACCAAGGCGAAATTATGGGTGTCCGACATCGAGAGCTGATGGTCGAGGGTGTGCAGTTTCATCCCGAGAGCGTACTGACGCCCGAAGGGCCCATTTTGATGCGTAATTTCTTGGCGCAGCAGGGAGGCCGACGATGAGCGGGCCTGAGAGTCTGCGTCCATTGCTCGAGCGTCTGCTCGAGAGAAAAGATTTATCCGAGGATGAGGCCGGCGCCATTCTCACGGCGCTCGCCGATCCTTCGATGCCCGCCGCGTTGGGTGGTGCACTGCTGGCCGCTTTACGCGCCAAAGGTGTGACGGGCGACGAACTTCGTGGCTTTGCAAAAGCGATGCGCGGGCTCGCTCGAAGACCCCATATCGCGGAGGAGCTTCGGTCGCAGGCGATCGACATCGTCGGTACGGGCGGTGACGCATCGGGCAGCGTCAATATCTCCACCGGCTCCGCCTTGTTGAGCGCGGCTTGCGGTATTCCCGTCATCAAACACGGCAATCGATCGATCTCGAGCAAGTCCGGCAGCGCCGACGTCCTCGAGAAGTTGGGGCTTCCATTGCCGCTCGACGAGGTTCGTGCTGGAGAGTGCCTCGAGAGAACAGGCTTCACGTTCCTTTTTGCGCCGCACTACCACCCCGCGATGAAGTCCATCGCACCCGTACGTCAGGCCTTGGGTGTGCGTACGGTGTTCAACGTACTCGGGCCGCTGACAAATCCCGCTGCACCGCCGTTCGCGATCGTCGGCGCATTCAACGAGGCCACCGCCGAATTGATGGCGAAGGCCCTCTCCGGCATGCCGGGACTGACCCGCGCATGGGTCATACACGGTGCGAAAGGTTGGGACGAGCCGACGCCGTTGGGTCCGTTCATCGTGTTCGACGTGAGGTCGGGTTGTCTCGAGCGGTCACAGCGCACCCCGGAGGATTACGGACTCGAGCGTTGCGATGTCGCAGCGCTTACGGGTGGCGATGCAGTCTTCAATGCGGCAGCACTCGATCGGGTGCTGCGCGGTGAGGACCGCGGCGCACACCGTGATGCGCTCGTGATGGGCGCTGCGATCGCCCTCGAATGCACGGGAAGAGCGCATTCACCGCAGGAGGGTGTTGCTCTGGCCAATGCCGTCATCGACGACGGCCGAGCAGCGAAGATGCTCGATCGCCTCAAGGAATTCGGCCGATGAGCAAGGATGATTTTCTCGCCACGATGGCGATGCGAAGTCGTGAGCGGGCTGAGCTCGCCCGAGCGAATCAACCGCAGTCCGAGTTGTTGGCGAGGATTCGTGACCTCGAGCCTGCGCCACGGTTGCATCGATCCTCGGAAGGTTTCGATCTCATCGCGGAAATGAAACTCCGCTCGCCCGCTCTCGGCCAGTTGCGCAACGTCGATCAAGATAATCTCGAACAGCGCGTGGTCTCTTACGCCGAGGCGGGTGCCGCGGCCGTTTCGGTTTTGACTGAGCCCTCTCGATTCGATGGTGCGCTCGAACACCTCGAACGCGCTGCCGCGACACTGCGTAAGTACCGCGTGCCCGCGATGCGCAAGGATTTTCTCGTCGATCCTTATCAGGTACTCGAGGCCCGCGTTGCAGGCGCGGGAGGCGTGCTGCTTATCCTGCGCATGCTCTCCGACGACGCTCTTGCAAAACTATTCGATGTGGCGATCGATCAAGGGATGTTCGTCTTGCTCGAAGCGTTCGACGAGCGCGATGTCGATACCGCTATTCGATTGATCGAGCCGCGAATCGGGCGGCAGTCAACCTCGACTTCAGGAAGCCTCGTACTTCTCGGCGTGAACTGTCGCGATCTGGTTTCTTTGCAGGTCGTTCCGGGACACCTCGAAGCGCTTGCCCCGACACTGCCAGACTGGCTGCCACGAGTGGCGGAAAGCGGTCTCGCAACGGCGGATGACGCCGGGCGTTTGGCTGCAGCGGGGTATGACCTCGCACTGGTCGGCAGCGCCCTGATGACGGGTGATCATCCGCGTGACTTGGCCGCACAGATGCTGAAGGCAGCGCGGTCCGCAAAGAGGTCTACCGCGTGTTCGTGAAGATCTGCGGACTCGGCGACGAGGAGGCGGTGGCCGCTGCGCTAGAAGCCGGTGCGGACGCCCTCGGTTTCGTGCTCGCACCGTCCGTGCGCAGAGTGACTGCGGCTCAGGCGGCGCGGCTTGCCGAACCTGCGCGAGGCAAGGCGTGGTGTATCGCCGTCACGAAACAACCCGTGGCTGCCGAAGTGGACGAGATTCTCGATGTCTTCGCGCCCGATCTGCTGCAGACCGACCAATTCGATCTGCCTTCTCTGCCGCAGCGCGCTCAGGAGCGGGTACTTCCGGTGTATCGAGAGAACGAAACCGTACCTGACCGACTTCCGGCCTGTATTCTTTTCGAGGGTGCGCAGAGTGGCATAGGACGAACGGCAAATTGGACGCTGGCGCGAACCCTCGCAACCCGTACACGCTTGTTGTTGGCGGGGGGTCTCGATGCACAAAACGTCCATGATGCCGTTCGACAGGTTCGACCCTGGGGCGTCGATGTCTCGAGTGGCGTCGAGTCGTCACCAGGCCGAAAGTCACCTCAAAAAATTCATGAGTTCGTGAAGGCGGCACGTGCCGCGTTCGGGGAGTTTTCAGAATGAATGCCCATGTCCGTTTCTCTTCGGTCGAACAGCGAGCACTGCTCGATGCCGAGCTTGCGGGTCGTTTTCCGGATGCCCGCGGACGTTTTGGTCCCTATGGTGGGCGTTACGTACCCGAGACATTGATACCGGCGCTCGAGCGCCTCGAGGCAGGAATGCGGGAGCACCTGCACCGCGATGACTTTCAGCGCGAGTATACGGATCAACTCCGACATTGGGTCGGACGACCGACTGCCCTGTCGCATGCACCACGGTTGTCTGCGGCGTGGGGTGCGGACGTCTGGTTCAAGCGTGAGGATCTCGCTCATACCGGCGCGCACAAGATCAACAACGCCGTCGGTCAAGCCTTGCTCGCGAAGCGACTCGGCGCGAAGCGCATCGTCGCCGAGACGGGGGCAGGGCAGCACGGTGTCGCGAGCGCCGCCGCTTGCGCGCGGCTTGGCTTGCCTTGCGTCGTTTACATGGGTGCCATCGACATGGAACGTCAGGCACCGAATGTCGGACGTATGCGTCTGCTCGGGGCGGAAGTCGTGCCGGTGACCGGTGGTGATCAAACATTACGCGCCGCCATCGACGAGGCGTTACGCGATTGGGTCTCCGATCCGACGAGCACGTTTTATCTTCTGGGCTCGGCGGTGGGACCGCATCCGTATCCGTATCTCGTCCGCGAGTTGCAGGCGGTCATTGGCCGCGAAGCGCGAGCACAGTGTCTCGAGCGTCACGGCGCACTGCCTGATGCGATCTTCGCTTGCGTGGGTGGTGGCTCCAACTCCATCGGCATGTTCCATGCCTTCGTGCCCGATGAGCAGGTCGAAATCATCGGTATCGAAGCGGGCGGACGCGGCGTCAATCTCGGAGAGAATGCCGCGAGTCTTTCGTACGGATGGCCGGGGGTTCTGCAGGGCTGCTACTCGCTGTTGCTGCAGGATGAGAACGGCCAGATCCACGAGACCGATTCCATCTCGGCGGGCCTCGATTACCCCGGCGTCGGTCCCGAGCATGCATTGTTGCTCGCCGCAGGGCGTGTGAAATACGAGTCGGCGACCGACTCCGAGGCCCTGGAGGCACTCCAAGAATGTTCTCGCCTCGAAGGTATCTTGCCGGCGCTCGAGACCGCGCACGCGCTACATGGCGCCAAGCGCTGGGCTGCGCTCCATCCCGGCAAACGTCTCGTGATCTGCATGTCGGGTCGTGGCGATAAAGACATGCCGACACTCCAGCGGACGATTCTTGCGGAGACCCGATCATGACGCCAGCAAAGAAATTGGCAGACGTCATACGTCAGGCGGGCGCCAAAGGCGAGCCTGCACTCGTCGCATTCATGACGGCGGGCTTTCCGAGCGCCGCAAAGTTCCGTGAACATCTGACCGCGGTCGCCTCAGCAGCGGACGTCGTCGAAATCGGCGTACCGTTTACCGACCCCATGGCCGATGGCATGACGATCCAGCGCTCGAGTCAGGCTGCGCTCAAGCAAGGCGTCAGTTTGCAGTGGATTCTGCGGGAGCTCGGCGCGATGCATCGTCCGGCGGCACCGCTCGTATTGATGAGCTATCTCAATCCGTTGCTGCAGTACGGCTATGAAAAGCTCGCGGAAGACGCCCTGAACGCGGGCGTCTGCGGATTCATCGTTCCGGATTTGCCGTTCGACGAAGGGACGGAGTTTCGAGCTGCGCTCTCCGTAAAAGGCTTGTCGCTCATCCAGATGGTGACGCCAGTCACCACCCCCGAGCGACTCGCTCAGATATGCAGTGCAAGCGACGGATTCGTTTACGCCGTCACGATGACGGGTACTACCGGAAAATCGGTGGCGGTGCCCGACACCGTCCTCGATTATCTCGACCGCGTCACCGCGGCATCACCGGTACCCGTCTGCGCAGGCTTCGGCATCCGCTCGCGAGAGCAGGTCGAAAAGTTGAAAGGGCATGTCGCGGGAGTCGTGGTCGGCTCGGCGCTCGTCGAAGTGCTCGAGCGCGGCGAGGATCCGGCGGTGTGGTTGGAGCGTCTTCGGACGAGTTGAGCGCCTAACCGCTCGCCAAGTCAGCGACGGCCGACTAGGTAGGTGACGATCGCCGCGACGATCAGCAACGGCGCGAGTCCGGAGACGACAGGACCGGGATCCAGCCAAAGAATACCGCCGAGTCCCAGTACGCTGGCGACCAAGGTCGTGTTTCGACGGCGCTCGCCCGCACGAATCTCCAGGCGCAGGCGCTCGATGTCCTCGGGCTGAACGCCGATGTGCAATTTGCCATCTTGTGCTTTTTGGACGGCTACCTTGAGCAAGGGTGGCAGCGCATGGGCCACTTCGACGAGCGCCGGCAGATGATCACGGAAGTGCTTCAGTTGGGTTCGGACACTCAGGCGATCACGCATCCACTCGCGCAGTATGGGCGCGGCGGTCTGCCAGATGTCGAGTTCCGGATAGAGATCGCGACCGAGTCCCTCGATGTTGAGCAGGGTTTTCTGAAGAAGAATCAACTGCGGCTGGATACGCATGTCGAAGCGGCGCGAAATATCGAATAGCCGCAGAAGAATTGTCCCGAACGAAATATCTTTCAGCGGTTTGTTGAAGATGGGCTCGAGCACGGTGCGGATCGCCGACTCCATTTCATCGATGCGCGTCGTGGGCGGAACCCATCCGGACTCCACATGCAGCTCGGCGACGCGTCGATAGTTACGATCGAATACCGCCAAGAAGTTCTCCGCGAGATAGTGCATATCGCGCAGATCGAGTGTCCCGACGATGCCGAAGTCGACGGCGGCATAGCGAGGGCGACTCGGGTCGTCGACGAGCACGAAGATATTCCCGGGGTGCATGTCGGCATGGAAAAAATTGTGCCGGAACACCTGGGTGAAAAATATTTTTACCCCGTTCTCGGCGAGCATTCGGATATTGGTATCCAAGGCGCGAAGCGTCGCCATGTCGCTGATGGTCACACCGCGAATTCGCTCCATGACCATCACATTGACGCGACAACAGTCCCAGTACACCGCAGGGACGTGCAGCAGCTCAGATCCCTCGAAATTGCGTCGCAGTTGCGCCGCATTGGCCGCCTCGCGCATCAAGTCGAGTTCGTCCAGGACGGTCTTTTCGTACTCGTCGACGATTTCGTCGACCCGGAGCCGCCGCGCTTCGGAAGAGTTGCGCTTGGCGAGACCGGCGAGCGCGTGCATCACCTCGAGATCACTCGAAATGATTTCCCGCATGCCGGGTCTCAATACTTTGACAACGACCTCGCCGGCCGAGCGAAGTTTTGCCACGTGTACTTGGGCGATCGAAGCCGCGGCGAGAGGCTTTTCGTCGAAGGACTCGAATACCTCGGGCAGCGGCTTGCCGTAGGCATTCTCGATGATTTGCTTGGCGATCCTGCCGTCGAAGGGCGGGACGCGATCCTGCAGCTTGGCGAGTTCCTCGGCGATGTCGGGAGGAAGGAGATCGCGCCGGGTGGAGAGAGCCTGCCCCAGCTTGATGAAAATGGGGCCGAGTTCCTCGAGCGCCAGACGCAACCGCTCGCCACGCGTTGCAGCCTTGCGCCGTTCGAACCATGTCCAGGGTGAGGCGAGAAAAATGAAACGCAGCGGTCGGTATAGGTGCGTCTCCGTCACGAACTCGTCCAGCCCATGCCGGACGAGGACACGCTGAATCTGGATCAGTCTCGCCAGGACGCGAAGCTTCATACGTCCGTTCTCGAAGGGGCTAACCGCTCGAGCATTGAATCGAGGCGGGCTGCCGCACGGTCGACGTCTTCACGAAGTCGATCGACTTCGCCCAAAAACACTTCGGCTTCGGCACGTGGTACGAGATCTCGGGTTTCGTGGGCGAAATACTCTGCGGCGTTACGAACGGCGGTGTCGGCACCACGTTGGGTGAAAGAAAGCGCTCCCCGGGCAAGACTCGCCAGTCGATGCGCAGGTGAGTCCCCGACCAGTCGAGAAAGTTCCTCTTCGAGGTCTGGCTTCAGCAACAAGGCGAGATCGCGGTAACGCTGCAGGAGCTCGACTTCGCCTCTTACCTGTACCGCACCCGACTTGAGCAATCGCTCCGGAGACGGTCCGGCCATCGCCAGCAGGTTGATCGGCGACCCTTCGACTTCGGCGTGAAACTCGCCGTCGCCATCACGTGAAATCCGCAGGGAGTCGCCGAGGGACTCGATTGCGATGGTGACACCGAGGTCGCGGATCATCACTTTGAGCCGACGTCCCTTCAGCGCGGCACACGAGTTTCGCGCACCAGGCGAGTTACCGAGATTTCGGTTCAATAGATTTTCGAGGAGTTCCGTGAGCACGTCGGCTTGGTCCGTCAGTTCTTGTAGCCACGGTGCAACGCGACGATGCCGCCCGACAGATTATGGTACCGACACTCGACGAGACCCGTCTCGCGCAGCATGGCGAGCAGAGTCTCTTGATCGGGGTGTTTGCGGATCGATTCGGCGAGATAACGATAACTCTCCGAGTCGTTTGCGACCCATTTTCCGAGTACCGGCAAAACTTTGAACGAGTAGGCGTCGTAGAGCGGACGCAGGGCAGGGATCGTCGGTTGTGAAAACTCGAGGATCAGCAATTGACCGCCCGGCTTCAGTACGCGCTGCATCGAGCGCAATGCAGCGGGTTTGTCGGTGACATTGCGTAGTCCGAAACCGATCGTGACGCAATCGAAGGTGTTATCCGCGAAGGGGAGACATTCGGCATTGGCTTGAACGTATTCGATGCCTTGCACGAGACCGGTATCGAGGGTGCGATCACGGCCATGCGCCAACATGGCGCCATTGATATCCGACAGCACGACGAGCCCGCGATCGCCCACTTGTCGATGCATGCCTCGCGCGAGGTCGCCGGTGCCGCCGGCGACGTCGAGGGCACGTTGACCATGGCGCAGATGTGTCTGCGAGAGGGTGAACTCCTTCCAGAGACGATGGAGGCCGCCCGACATCAAGTCGTTCATCACGTCGTAGCGCGGCGCAACGGAGTCGAATACGCCGCGAACACGCTTTGCCTTGTCGCGCCAAGCGACTTCTTCGAATCCGAAATGGGTAGTCTGGGATTCCTTGTGGGCGGACATGAATTCGGGCTCCAGCAGGGCCGGACATTGTAGCCTCGACCGCCTCGCGATGCGGGGCTATGGATTTTCCACGGAGATGGGCGTAAAACCGACTCCACGCGTACCGATCCTGAATTGGATCGGCCGGACGGGGGTTAAAAAAAAGCTAAAGAAGGGACTGAACGGCCGGGCATTGCCCGGCCTTTTTTTATCCCGTCTCAACCCGCCGCGACGCCCGTTGCGGCACGGACCCGATCGAGATAGTGCTGCCAGAGCGTGTTTTGCTCGCGGCCGAGTTCTCTCAAATACTTCCAGCTATAGAGGCCGCTATCGTGCCCATCGTCGAATAGCAGTCGGATGGCGTACTGACCGACGGGCTCAACGTCTTTGATACCGACCGCCTCCTTCCCGAGCACCAGAGTTTCCTGGCCGGGGCCATGGCCTTTCACCTCGGCCGAGGGGGAGTGCACTCTCAGGAACTCGAAGGGGAGTTGATACCGCTCGTCGTCACCGAATGCCACCTCGAGAACGCGGGATTGGCGGCGCAGACGAATCTCGGTGGGGGCGTCCATAGGGCTCCAAAGGGTGGTGGTCCGAGCATGGTACCTGTCGTCCAACCCTTGTTCACGGTGACATTTCTTCGGCGCGGTCGGATACTCGGGCATCGAGCGAAATCGTCAGACTTGGGGGTCAAATGGCGTCGACGGATACCTCGCATCCCGACTATTTCCATAAGGTCGTGGATTGTCAGTGGGCATGTCCTGCCCATACGGACGTGCCTGAGTACATTCGCCTCATCGCGCAGGGTCGGTTCACCGATGCCTACCTGGTGAACCGACGGTCGAATGTGTTTCCCGGCATTCTGGGTCGAGTCTGCGATCGGCCCTGCGAGCCCGCCTGCCGGCGTGGACGTGTCGAAGAAAAACCCGTGGCGATCTGCCGATTGAAGCGTGTCGCGGCAGACCACAAAGACGAGTTTCGCGATCGTCTTCCCCCGATTCCCGAAAAGAAGAATGGCAAGCGCATCGCCTGCATCGGTGCAGGATGTGCATCGCTCACCGTGGCCAACGATCTCATGCCGCTCGGTTACGAGGTCACGATCTTCGAGCAGTTTGCAACCGCCGGTGGGCTGATGCGAACGAACATCCCTTCATTCCGACTGCCGGGGTCGGTGATCGACGAAGAAATTTCGGCGATCGTCGACATGGGGGTCGACCTTCGTCTCGGGCATCGCATCGAATCGATGAAAAAACTCCTCGACGAAGGGTTCGATGCGATTTTCGTCGGTTCGGGTGCACCGAAGGGGAAGGAGCTCTCCTTGCCCGGACGCCAAGAGGGAGCCGCCAATATCCATATCGGCATCAGCTGGTTGGAGTCGATCGCCTTCGGCCACGTGAATTCCGTCGGCAAGAACGTGCTCATCATCGGCGTGGGTAACACGGCGATGGATTGTTGCCGCAGCTCGTTGCGACTCGGTGCCACGAGTGTAAAAGTCATGGCACGCAAGCCGCGGCAATTCTTCAAGGCGTCCGAGTGGGAGCTCGAGGATGCCGAGGCCGAAAGCGTCGAGATCGTCATCAACCGATCGCCCAAGAGTTTCGTCGTCGAGGGTGGTCGACTCAAGGGGATGATATTCGACGTGATGGAGTACACCGTCGACGCACGCGGGCGCATCACCGATGAGCGAGTCACGGGCGAAGAATTTTATCCTGCAGACGATGTCATCCTCGCCATCGGTCAGGAAAACGCTTTTCCTTGGATCGAGCGAGACATCGGTATCGACTTCGACAAGTGGGATGTACCCAAAGTCGATGCCACTACCTTCGAGAGCACGCGTCCGGGAATTTTCTTTGGTGGCGACGCGGCATTCGGACCCAAGAACATCATCTGGTCCGTCGAGCACGGGCATCAGGCCGCGATCTCCATCCATCAGTACTGTCAGGGCAAAGCCGTCACCGAGAGAATGCCGCCCGGTGTCAATTTGCAGAGCCGCAAGATGGGCATGCATGAGTGGTCTTATTCCAACGACTACAGCGCCCTCGAGAGACGACTCGTTCCACACGTTTCGCTGAAGGAGCGATTCAAGAAGATCGACATCGAGGTCGAGCTGGGCTTCACGGCAGAGCAGGCTGCTCAAGAGGTGCAACGCTGTCTCAATTGCGACGTTCAGACGATCTTCGACGCCAAGCTCTGCATCGAGTGTGATGCCTGCATCGACATCTGTCCCGTCGACTGCCTCACCATGACTCCCGATGGCCCTGAGCCCGAGCTGCGTACCCGTCTGAAGGCGCCCGCCGAAAACGTGACGCAAGCGCTTTATGTCAGCTCGCCGCTCAAGTTCACCGGTCGCGTCATGGTCAAGGACGAAGACGTGTGCGTGCACTGCGGGCTCTGCGCCGAGCGTTGTCCCACGGCCGCCTGGGACATGCAGAAATCCTGGGTGAAGTGGCCGCATGCCGTCGATCAGGCCACCTGAGGAGTACGCCCGAATGTCAGCTGCCTCATCTACTTCTCGCGTTAATGATTTCGTCATCAAGATCGCCACGGTCAATGGCACCGGCTCTGCCAGCGCGAATACGCTATTGATGAAATCCATTTTCCGCAGCGGGATCCCGGTCATGGGGAAGAATTACTTCCCCTCGAACATTCAGGGTCTGCCGACGTGGTACGAAATCCGCATCTCCAAAGACGGCTACGTGGCCCGGTCCGGCAAAGTCGACATCATGGTCGCGATGAACGCCGAGACCTACGCTCGCGACGTGAGGGATGTTGCGCCGGGTGGCTACCTGATCTACGACTCGACCTGGCCGCGGCCTGCATTGCTCAAACGTGACGACATATCCGTCATCGGAGTGCCGCTCGCTCGGCTTTGCAACGAGAACTTCAAGGGTGTGCGCACGCGTATCCTGATGAAGAACATCTGCTATGCCGGCGTGCTAGCGGCGTTACTCGATCTCGATGTCGAACGGATCCGTGAGTTGCTGGCCGAGACGTATGCGAAAAAGCCTGCACTCGTCGACTCCAACATGCAGGCCATCCAGCTCGGCTACGACTACGCAAAGAATAATTTCGACTGTCCCTTGCCGTTACGCGTCGAGAAGATGGACAAGACATCGGGTCACATCATGATCGACGGCAACACGGCCGCGGCGCTCGGCTGTGTCTATGCAGGTGCGACCGTTGCCGCGTGGTATCCCATCACGCCGTCTACGTCGTTGATGGATGCCTTCAAAAGTTTCGCGGACAAAACCCGCGTCGATCCGGAGACCGGCAAGGCCAACTTCGCGTTCATCCAGGCGGAGGACGAGCTCGCTGCGATAGGCATGGTTCTCGGTGCCAATTGGAACGGCGCTCGTTCTTTCACGGCGACTTCCGGTCCTGGCGTGTCGTTGATGAGCGAGTTTTTGGGACTGGCCTATTACGCTGAGGTCCCAGCCGTGCTATTCGATGTCCAGCGTGTCGGTCCCTCGACCGGCATGCCCACGAGAACGCAGCAATGCGATCTGATCTCGGCAGCCTATGCGTCGCATGGAGACACCAAACATGTGTGTCTCTATCCGGCGAATCCCGAAGAAAGTTTCTATATGGCAGTGCAGGCGTTCGATCTGGCGGAGCGCCTGCAAACGCCGATCATCGTGTTGCTCGACCTCGATATCGGCATGAACGACTGGATGTGTCGCGACCTGCAGTGGGATGACAACTACCGACCCGATCGAGGCAAGGTGCTCGGTAAAGATGAACTCGAGAAAATCGAGAAGTTTTATCGTTATCTCGACAAAGACGAGGACGGCATCACCTATCGAACCTTTCCGGGGGTCCATCCGAAGGGGGCCTACTTCACCCGCGGATCCGGTCACACCCAGTTCGGCACATACACCGAAGATTCCGCAGATTATCAGCTCGTGCTCGATCGGCTCGTTCGCAAGTTTGCGACAGCCAAACGCTACGTACCGAAACCGGTCGTCTCCGGCGATGGCAAGGCGAAAGCGGCCATCGTATCGGTCGGAAGTTGTGATGGCGCCATTCGCGAAGCACTCGATGTCATCGAGTCGCGCGGGGTGCATCTCGACTACATGCGGGTCCGGGCATTTCCATTCGACGAAGAGGTCGAGAAGTTCCTCGCCGATCACGAGGTCATCTACGTGGTCGAGCAGAACCGTGATGCGCAACTCAGATCCTTGTTGACGCTCGAGACTCGCGTCGAAAAATCCAAGTTGCGATCGCTACTGCATTACAGCGGTTTGCCCGTGTCCTCGAAATTCATCGTCGATGGTGTGTTGGGAGACCTGCTCGAAGGTCGCCGTACCGTCGCGGGAGTGGTGTCATGACCTTCATCCCCAAGCCGAAGATTGCCCATCCGTCTTTGCCGAAAAACGAACTCGGCTTGACCCGTCGTGATTACGAGGGGTCGCTGTCGACGCTGTGTGCCGGTTGCGGACACGACTCGATCACCGCCGCGATCATCGAAGCCTGCTGGGGCATCTCGATGCGCCCCGAAAATCTGGTGAAGCTCTCCGGTATCGGCTGCTCATCCAAGACCACGGCCTATTTCGTCAGTGGCGGTCACGGTTTCAACTCGGTGCATGGACGCATGCCATCGATCGCCATGGGGGCGAATGCCGCGAACCGCGATCTCTATTACATCGGCATCTCCGGTGACGGCGATTCGCTGTCCATCGGGCTCGGGCAGTTCTGTCATGCGATTCGCCGTAACGTCAACATGCTCTACATCATCGAGAACAACGGCGTGTACGGTCTCACCAAAGGACAATTCTCGGCCTCTGCCGACATCGGCACCAAGGCCAAGAAGGGCGAGGTGAACCAGCAGCCGCCGATCGATCCGGTGCTGCTCGCGATGAACCTCGGCGCGGGTTTCGTGGCCCGCAGTTTCTCCGGCGATAAAGCCCAACTCGTCCCGTTGATTCAGGCGGGGCTCAAGTATCCCGGATTCGCCCTCATCGACGTCCTCTCACCCTGCGTCACGTTCAACGATCACGAGGGCTCGACGAAGAGCTATGCCTATTCCCGCGAGCACTATGAGCCGGTGGTCGAGGCTGATTTCGTGCCTTTCAAGAAAGAGATCAGCACCGAGTACGCGCCCGGCGAGGCACTGCCCGTGATGCTTCACGATGGTAGTCGGGTGGTGCTACGCAAGCTCGCGGAGGATTACGATCCTTCCGACGAACTCGCCGCCCACGACTACGTCCAGCAGCACATTGCCAAAGGCGAATACCTCACGGGGTTGCTGCACTGCCGGCCTACGCAGGACTCCGAATTCCATTCGCTCAACCGCACGCCCGAGACACCGCTTAATCAGGTTCCCTTCGAGCGTCTCAACCCTGGTGCCAAACAACTCGGCAAGTTGTTGGCGCGATACCGCTGAGTGGCCTACACTTGTCACCCACGGCGAACGTCACGCCGCAGACATCGGAGTTTTTGAACATGGGCAAGGGAGACAGCAGAAGCCGTCGCGGCAAGATCTACAAAGGTTCTTTCGGAAAGACTCGTCCGAAGAGCCCGGCGCGCGCCAAGAAGCGCGCAGCCAAGAAGAGTTCGAAGAAGTAGAACCGGGAGCCGACCCGGAAAAAACAATCGGGCTTTACAGGCTAATGAAAGCCCGCCGGCTCAACACCGGCGGGCTTTTTTCATTTGCGCTTGTCGGCGAAGGACATGCGGTCCAGCACACCGAGCAGCAGCGCCGAGACCACGAACGTCATGTGCAGGATGACGTACCAGAGGATTTTGTCGTTGGAGATCGTCTTGACGTCCATGAATACCTTGAGCAGATGGATGGACGAAATCGCGACGATGGATGCGGCCACCTTGAGTTTGAGAGTGCCGGCATCGAGCTTGCCGAGCCAGCCGAGCTTGTCGGCGTCACCCCCGACGTCGATTCTCGAGACGAAGTTTTCGTATCCCGAGAACATCACCATGACGATCAGGCTGCCAACGAGCACGAGATCGATGAGCGTGAGAACCACCAGCACGAGATCGGCTTCGGCCATCGTGCCGATAGCCGTCAGAACGTGGATGGCCTCCTGGAAAAATTTGACGCCCAATGCGACCAGCGCCAGCGAGAGGCCGAGATAAAGCGGCGCCAAGAGCCAGCGGCAGGCGAACAGGAGGTTTTCCAACATTTTTTCGATCATGATGCGTATTTCCTCGGTC
>JBIJCL010000120.1:0-5856 GCA_044344725.1 Steroidobacteraceae bacterium
GGGCACCGACATGTGCATCGTCAAAAATTTCGGGCGCGGACTCGCCGGCTGGACCAACAGGGGTCGCCAAGCCTTGGACGCCACGAGCGACTGGACCAGAGAGGCCGAAGAATCACCGGTCACTCGATAAAGGGGCGCACCGCGAAACACCCACTGCTTTCGACCATCGCGCCGGGTTGCGACGTCAGCACCCACCGCCATCTCCGGCGCATACAAAGGAACCAACCCCGCCACGACACTACTACGCGAGGTCGACGGCGTCAGCAACAAACGACCGTCCTCCGCAGAGGCCAGCATCAGTCCGTCGACTTTACGTACCAATCTCGTTCCGGGTGGTAATCGCAGCGGGACAGGGAGCACGCGCCACGCCCCGTAACGCGTCATGCCCATCGTCCCGTTCACATCACCCGGCCGTTTGTCCCGAGGCGAAAGGTAAATGGGCTGACCGTCGTACGCCCACTGCCGACGGCCATCGGGTCGCACGACGATCGACCAAAGACCCGAGGCGGAAGCATCGTGCTCGGCAAGAAAAGGTTTCCACTTGTCGAGGCAGGTCCGTCGACGGGCCGCGCCCGGCAGCGGATAACCATCGGCGCCTCCCGTCTTCTCGTAGCGCTTGTCGGTGCATCCGAAAGCGCCGTTCGGCTCGTCCAAACCGTTGGCGTAAAGCGTCATTCCCGACGCCGTCACGTAGATCGGGCCGACGGAATCCGCTCGCCCCACACCAAAACCCGACGGCGGCGGACCTTCGGAAAAATCCGTCTCACCGAGCGACGATAAGAGCACCGGCGCAGCGCGGCCATCGACCACGAAGAAGATCGCGACGATCAAAGATAACAATGACGCAGCGACCCTCGTCCTCACGCGAGGATCTCCGTGAT
Source organism: Steroidobacteraceae bacterium (assembly GCA_044344725.1). Lineage (GTDB taxonomy): Bacteria > Pseudomonadota > Gammaproteobacteria > Steroidobacterales > Steroidobacteraceae > UBA964. The sequence continues at coordinate 882 of JBIJCL010000120.1, forward strand.
CTCTCGCGAGGTACGCAGCGACGCCACGCCCCACTCCGCCACTGGAAGCCCCATGACTCGCTGAACGGTGTAGCCGAGACGCGTGGCCACGTCACCGCCACCATCCACGTGCAAGCCGGTGCGCAACCGGCCACCCGCCCTGCCGACCGTGAACATCGGAGTGCCGTTGAGCACATGCGTCTTCGCATCCTCATTGTCAGAGTGTGCGTAGACGAGCACGTTGTCGATCAGGCTACCCGCACCTTCGGATTGTCGAGCCAATGCGTCGATGAAGTACGCAAACGACTTGAACGACTCCCGCAAAAACCACGAACTTTGCAGCTGTATTCCCTGCTTGGGATCGTAAAGTTCCTCGTGCGTGATGTTGTGATGGACGCTGTCGAGTCCTTCACGGGTGATCAACGACGCGGAGTTCGAGTACAGCATGTTGAACACACGGGTCTTGTTGCAGGCCAACGCCAGCACAAGCAGGTCCGCCATAGCCATGTGCCGCGACTCGACCCGTCGATAGTCGAGTCCAACGTCCACCCCACCGGGCTCATCCGGCGCCTTGGGACAAACTCCCGCGACGTCGGTCGTCGAGAGTTGCCACTCCAGACGGGTTTCGAGCTCCCGCACCGAGGTCAAGAACTGATCGAGCTTCGCACGATCATCGGCGCCGAGCTGTCGGCTCAAGCTTCGTGCATCTTCGGCAACCCCGGAGAGTACGCTGCGACGCAGAAGCATCCGCGAATCGGTAGCGCCCCCGTCCGCGGACGACACGCTCGTGAACATTTTTTTATAGAGATCGACTGCCGAAATCTCCGGCGGATTCACCGAATCGGAATTTCGGAAGCTGTAGCTGTCTCGCGGGTTGCCCGTGGCAGCGAGGTTGATCATCCGAAACGGCGTACGTCCTGCGATCGCCTCCGCGATGGGGTTGTCGAGACTCTCTCCCGGCAAATCGCTCCTCGACTTCGGAGTCGCACCGCATCGCAGGGCAACCCATCCCGAGTAGTGACAAAGATTCGGATTCGCGTCGATCGGAACAGAAAACCCCGTAAACAAATTCAGATGACGCCGGAACGGCTCGAGTACCGCGATCTCCTCGGGAAAATCGAAATCCGCTCCCGTCTTGGCAGGAACGAATACACGTCGATTCATCCCCAGCCCCCAGAACCAGGTGCCAAACCGCACCGGTAGCGCTTGCCCGGTCGCCGCCAAGGCAGCGCCGCTGTCCGACAAAAAACAGTTGAGCAAGGGCAGCGAGACCGATACCGCGCTCGCACCGACGACACCACGAAGGACGGAACGTCGTGAAAGCTTGGACTCCTGCTCGGAGAGTCGTCCTGATTTAATTAACACGTGCAACCTCCTGCCGCGGCAATGTTCGCGGGGGTGAATCCGTCGAAAAAAATTCTTCGCTCGTTGCGATCGATCTCAAAAGGTCTTTGAATCGATATCCGGAATCGACGAAGTCGGTACCGAGACGAGAAACCAATACCTGATCGGCATCCGAGATTTTTCGACCGGCGCCGAAGGACAACAGTCGTTTGACGAGACACGACGAAACCGCGGGGTCGCTCTTGAGCGCCTCACCCAACTGATTCGCATTGCGAACCAAGATTCCGGCCACCTTGCCACTCGTATCGATGAAGGCTCCGTCTTCCGTCTCACGGTACTGCCCCGCCCCATCGAAGTGTTCGAGCACAAGACCGATCGGATCCGTGAGTCGATGGCAGGCGGCGCAAACAGGATTCGTGGCATGCGCATCGAGCCTTTCGCGCGCAGTCTTGAACTGGTGCTCCTGGTCTTCGAAAAGCGAAAAATTGACGTTCGGCGGAGGATCGGGAACTCGCTGACAAAGCAAGGTTTCACGGAGTCCACGACCTCGATTGGTGGGCGACGTGCGCCCAGGATGGGAATAACGGGCTAGGAATCCGGCAAGCGTCAAAACTCCGGCTCGCGGACTGCCCTCGGGGAACTCGTACTCCACCCACTGATCGGGCGCCACGCGCACCGGCACCTGGTAAATCACGGCGAGATCACGGCTCATGAACGTCTTACGCGTGACGAACAGATCTCGATAGTCGAGATCACGAGTCACCGTGTGATCCACCAGGGTTCGAAGAAGCTGTTCTCTCGCCTGACTCACTACCCGACTGGTAAATGCCGGATAGATGATCGGATCCTTGGCGACGAGATCGAATCCCTCCACGACGAGCATGTCGGAAAAAAATGCTCGCGCACCCTGCTGCATTCGATCGGAGGCGAGCATCCTCTTGACCTGCCGCTCGATACCGCGGCGATCATGCAACTCACCTCGTGTCGCCGCACGCAGCAAGAGGTCATCCGGGCCAGAGTTCCAAAGGAAAAAACTCAGTCTCGAAGCCCGCGAGGCCCCATCGAGCCGCCATCGTCCCGGTCGCGTCGGATCGGGCTCATAGGACTCCCGCACATAAAGAAAGTCCGGTGACGAGAGCATGTACGCAAGCGCCGCGGCAATACCGGAGTGGAAGTCGCGGCCCTCCTCTGCCACATCGCCTGCGATCCGAAGCAATCGATCGGTTTCGCCGCTCGCGAGTTCACGACGGTAGATCAGCCGTCCAACGCTCGAGAGAAAAATTCTCGCACAGACATCATCTCGCTTCTTTGAGTCGGCGGGGCGGCAAGGAATGAAACGATCCCGATGCTCGGGATCGACAACCCGAAGCGCCACGTCCTCTGCACTTCGAAACATGGGCTCGAGCGCACCCGTCGTCATTCCAGCCGTTCGCGCACCCGCACTCAGCAGGCCATCGACTCGCTGAACCGGAGCGAATCGAACATTTGGAACCAGCGAGGGTCCGAAAATCGCACTGATGCTATCCGCATATTGGGGCTGGCTCAGCAGACGCAGACTGGGAGAACCCTCGGACATCGCCACCGTCGAAAGGCACATGCCGAGCACGCCCAGACTCGTTATCAAACCCAGCTTGAAACTTTTCATCGCTCAATAACCCCTCAGATCAAACAGCGCCTGATCGAATCCGGACTCGGAGTGCACGATGAATGCACGCACAGCTTTCAACTTCATGGACGAAGAGATCGCCGAACATTTACCGGTGTTCGGATCACGTCGGCCGTCAGCCATCTGCTGAGTCGCCGCGTACATCGCCGGAGGACTCCATGCGGAGTTATCCACCGACACGGCGAGACCGCGCCGGTACATCAACCAATATTTCTCCAAATCCTGATATCCGCCCATCAATCCTTCGGCAGCATCCGCCGACAATCTCAGTTGGAGATGAAGGTCGTACCAGTCACGAGTTCCGGTTCGAACATTCCACCGCATCGGAAATCGAGCGTGCTCGATAGGCTTGATCGTGAGCACGCCACCCTCGATCTTTCCGGTCGTTCTCGCGATTACCGGAAAACGCGTATCCACCCGATGAGGAAGTCCCGGCAGGAATTCGCCGTTGTTTTTCTTTGGAAGATCGTCGAATCCTTTGTAGAGCGCGACGACAACCTCAGGGTCATCACCCAGATCATCGACTCCGGAGATTTCGAGCAGAACGCGATTTGCCGTGTAGGTCGGGAACTCCATCATCCGATACCCGGCTGCTGCGCCCGAGGAACGCCACCCCTTCGCGCACCCCATGACTCGATACAACTGGTTGTCGACCGGAGCACCCGTCTGCGGATCCTTGAACTTCACGTGTCCGCAACTGGTCGCGGTGTCGCGACCGTCCTCGGTGCCGTCGAGATTGAAGCCGAGCGCCACGTCGCTTTTGACCAATCGAATTGGCAGAGGATCTTTGATGGCCCACGGAACTGCCGTGGAATTCTCGCCATTGGGCCCGCGATTCCAGCGATGTCCGAATCGGTTTCGTCTCGCCTCACGCTCCGTCGGATCCATCGCTTCCCAATTTTCTTTTTCGGTGAAGTGAAGACCTTCGGGACACTCGAGACCCGCATCGGGACTCTCCCAGTGCCCCGGGGCCTCCGTGGTCACGACAAATCCGAGAACACTGCCTGTCTTGACGGAGACCTCTTGCGCAACGGCAAGGCTCGCCGAAGCGACCGCCAAGGCGGCCAGCCAAATAACGCCATGGCGCAGTGCGTCAACCGTCCCTTCTCGTACGCGAATCGAAAGCATCTCGCCCCCCGTGGCAACCGCCTTCCACCCGAATATGTGAGTCCACCGCCCTACTGTGACCTATCTAAAGATAGGGTCGATGAGTCATACTGGCTTCGGAGGGTTCGGATGACCGTTCTGCGCCAAAAACTTCCTCACCGCTGCCTGAGTCTGCCGCCGAACTCAGCTCATCACGTTCGCCGGCCGCGACTGTCTGATTGGATCGGACCGCACCAGCCCTCCACGGTCGTGGCATCGGCGCCGATGTGGTTCGGCAAAACGACTCTTCTGCGGGAATGGCACGACCGCCTCCTCGATCGGGGGATCGTGACCGTGTGGATTTCGGCTCGCGAGCTCGAGGAACTGAGTACGTCCCTGTACGAGATCATCATCGCGGCCCTCGCCGTAAATACTCCGTCGCAAAAGCATCGACGACCGATCCCACGTAGGAGTCGCTCCTCAATCGATGACTGCGTTACGACGCTCCGAGAACATGTATCCGTAGCGATATTCATCGACGACGCCCACACCCTCGCCAAAGTTTTGCAAGACGAACTGTCCACACTGGTCCGCCACTCAAACGAGTCATGCATGTTCGTCCTCTCAAGTCGCGGCGAATTGCCCGCAGGCCTTTCTGCCGCGTGGACGCATGGTCGAACCCGACTCTTCACCGAGCAGGATCTCGCTCTCGATGTCGATGAGATCGAGTCGATGGCAAAGGCTGCTGGCGTAGCGGTCGATCGCCGCGATTGCGAGACCTTGATCCGAAAAACCGCGGGTTGGGTAGGAGCCGTGAAACTCACCCTGGATGCCCACGACTCGCGTCGGTCTCCCGACGAGCCCATCGAGAAAAGCCTACATAGGATTCAGGATGTCCTG
>JBIJCL010000121.1:0-5841 GCA_044344725.1 Steroidobacteraceae bacterium
ACACCGCCTGTGACAAAGACGAAACGAGGCATGGGGACCGCCGCAAAAAAAAGCGCCGAGAAGACCCCGGCACGACGGGAAATCAGATTAACAAAAACGGCCTTCCCACACCAGCCGTAAACGCCCTTTTGCACCCTTCGAGTCGACCGATGCGCGGCCCGTTGCTCGGAACGCCGCAGCGACGAGCAGATCACCGACTGCCACCACCGCTGCATTGCCCGTCTTTCCATCGAACAGGATCGGCAGCGCCTCACGCTCCCAGGGCGGCAGCGTCGCCACCCGCAGCAGCTCCTTGAGCGCACGACGCGGCCCACCCGCCTCGAGCGCAAGCTTCTCGCCCCCCTCGCGCACACCCACCCAAAGCGTCGCAGGCAGGGCTTCTGCGCTCAGGGCACCATGAGGATCCGCGACGAGTCGCAGCACACCTCGCCCCTCGCCGAGATCGAACCTGCGGGCCGCCCGCCAGCGCCACGCGCGACGATCGCGCGACCTCTTCGGTCTCGTCGAGGCTTTCGAGGCGGCCTTGCGCATCGCGGCCTCGCGCATCGCAGGCTCGGGCATCGCGTAGAGCCGACCTCGAAACCGCCTCACCTCGCCTCCCGACCAGCGCACGCTCGGACTCGCATCTTGGCGAGCCGCGGCCAACTCGACCCGGATGCGCTCGAGATGCACCGCATCGGGCATGGCGAGCCCACGCGTCTGCAGCCAATGGCGCAGCACGTTGCGCTGTCGCGCAGCATCGAGCTTCGCGAGCTTTGCAAGCTCCACGAGTCCACCCTCGACGCTCACCGTCGCGAGGTCTTGCGCCGCGAGCGCCTCGAGCAAGGCTCGCGCTTCGCCAAGATGCGAGGCGCTGCGCGAGGCCACGCGTGAGGCGGCGGGCCAGCGTTCACGCAACACCGGCACCACGCGTCGTCTCAAAAAATTTCGATCGAAGCGCTCATCGACGTTGCTGTCGTCCTCGACCCAGGTCCACCCTCGAGCGCGCACGAATCGTTCGAGTTCCGCTCGCGACTCGTGAAGCAACGGACGCACCAATCGCCCCGAGCCGAGGGCGGTATCTCGCGGCATCGCCGCGAGGCCCGCAACGCCTGCGCCCCGCATCAACTGCAGCAAGAGCGTTTCGAGCTGATCGTCTTCGTGGTGCGCGGTGAGCAACCACTCGTTGCGACGGAGTCCTTTGGCGAGCGCCTCGTAACGCACCCGCCGCGCCTCGGCCTCGAGCGACGTCCCGCGCGTTCGCGGCACCGTCACGCGCCGAACCGAGAGCGGGATTCGCAGACCTCGACAGAGCGCTCGGCAGTGGGACGCCCAAGCGTCGGCATCGGGGCGCAGACCATGATGAACATGCACTGCGCGCAGCGACACCCTTCGCCACGTCGAGCGGCGACGAAGCTCGGAGAGCGCGACGAGCAGCGCCACGGAATCGGCGCCCCCGCTCAGCGCGACGCACCACGCCGACGGCGCGGCATCGACCGCAAGTGGCTCGAGTGCGCGCGTGAGGCGCTCGAGCAGCGGGTCGCCAGAGGCGCTCAGCCCGCCCCCTCAGTGAAGGCGCCGAAGCCCGCGAGACGACGCGAACGCTCGGCGAGCAGCGTCTCGCGCGGCTTCGCCAGCAACTCGCGCAGATGCCGCAGGAGCGCCTCTTTAACCGAGGCCGCCATCACCGACGGATTGCGGTGGGCGCCACCGAGCGGCTCGGCGATCACCTCGTCGACGAGACCGAGCGAGCGCAGTCGATCGGCCGTGAGACCCATGGCCTCGGCCGCGGTTTCTTTCTTGTCTGCGCTCTTCCAAAGAATGGACGCGCAGCCTTCAGGCGAGATCACCGAATAGGTACTGAACTGCAGCATCAACAATCGATCGCACACGCCGATGGCGAGCGCTCCGCCCGAACCGCCCTCGCCGATGACGAGACTCACGACCGGCACGCGAAGTTTTGCCATCTCGAATAAATTGCGCGCGATCGCTTCGCTCTGCCCACGCTCCTCGGACTCGAGACCGGGGTACGCCCCCGGCGTATCGATGAACGTGATGAGCGGCAACCCGAAACGATCGGCCATGTGCATGAGCCGCAGCGCCTTGCGATAACCCTCGGGCTTCGGCATGCCGTAGTTGCGACGCACACGCTCTTTGGTGTCGCGTCCCTTCTGATGACCGATCACCATGACCGCTTCGCCTTCGAGGCGCGCGAGTCCGCCGATAAGCGCCTGGTCGTCACCGAACATGCGATCGCCGTGGAGCTCTTCGAAGTCCGTGAACGCCTGCGAGAGATAATCGAAGGTGTAGGGTCGATGCGGATGACGCGCCAGCTGCGTCACCTGCCAAGGGCTCAACTTCGAAAAAATACTGCGCGTGAGTTGATCGCTCTTCGTCTGAAGACGTGCGATCTCATCCTGCACGTTGACGCCGGCACCCGCCGTGACGTGACGCAATTCTTCGATCTTCGCCTCGAGCTCGGCGATGGGTTGTTCGAAATCGAGAAAGTTGAGAGCCATCGGGCGGAGGTTACGGGGCGGACCCCGCGCTTTCAACCGTCGACACCGCCTCAGCCGTAGGCGGAGGTGGTCGTGCCGGGCGGCGGGCCATACACCACGCGCACCCCGTTCGGACCCACGAGCTGCTCGAGTGCCTCGATGAGCTCGGGACTCGCCCTCACCTTCCACTCGGGGCCGAGCTCGAGCGCCGCGCTCGCCCGCTCGCCCGCATAACGCACGCCCACGGCGCAGGGGCCGGGACGGTGCAGTGACAGCGTCTCGGCGAGCCGCTGCAACATCAAGCCTTGATCGGTGCCGTTCGCGCGCGGCCAAATCAGCACGATGCGATGCGCCTGTTGCTCGCGGGCCCGATCGAGTTCGGTCACTTTTCGCGCGGCGAGACGCCACGTGTCGCCCTGCTCATCGAAACGCAGCTGCCCCTCGATGAGCACGAGCGCGTCCTTCACGATGAGCTCACGATACCGCTGCATCACTTCGTCAAAGAATGTGACCTCCATGCGCCCCGTCCGATCGTCGAGCACGAGCGACGTACGATTGCCACGCTTGCGGATCTCGTGGATATAGCCTGCGATCGAGGCCGTGCGTCCACCGAAGTATCCGCGCTCCGGCGCGCCCTGCGACGGTCGATCGCTCAAAAGATCGGCGATGCGACCGCTCACGAATCGCGCCAGGTCTTTCTCATAGCGCGCGATGGGATGCCCCGTGAGATAGAGCCCGAGCGTGTCGCGCTCGCCGGCAAGACGCATCGACTCGCTCCACTCCGCCTGCGGCGGCACGGCCGCGGCGCTCGCGTCGATCTCACTCTCGGAGGGCTGCGCAAGCCCGAAGAGATCGACCTGTCCCGCTTCGACGGCGCGCGTCGCTTGCTCGCTCATCTGCATCGCCGCCGGCAACCGCGCCATCTGCGTCGCGCGATTCACGCCGAGTGAATCGAGGCTGCCCGAGCGGATGAGTGCTTCGAAGACGCGACGGTTCACGCGATTGAGATCGAGCCTCCGACAAAGATCTTCGAGACTGCGATACGGGCCCTTCGCTTTGCGCTCCTCGGTGATCGCCTCGACCGCCGACTGGCCCACGCCCTTGATCGCGCCGAGTCCGTAGCGTACTTGGCGAGGGCCTGCGACCACGAACGCATACTCCGACGCGTTGACGTCGGGCGGCAGCACGGTGATCCCCATCCGATCGCACTCGTCCTTGATGGTCACGACCTTGTCGGTGTGATCCATGTCCGCCGAGAGCACCGCGGCCATGAAGGCTTCCGGGTGATGCGCCTTGAGCCACGCGGTCTGATACGACAGCAAGGCGTACGCCGCCGAGTGCGACTTGTTGAAGCCGTACCCCGCGAACTTCTCCATCAAGTCGAAGATGTGCGCGGCTTGCGACTCCGGGACCCCGCGCGCGACCGAGCCTTCGACGAAGGTGCTGCGCTGTTTGGCCATCTCCTCGGGCTTTTTCTTGCCCATGGCGCGACGCAGCAAATCGGCGCCGCCCAAGCTGTAACCCGCGAGCACCTGCGCGATCTGCATCACCTGCTCCTGATACAGGATCACGCCGTAGGTCGGCTTCAGGATGGGCTCGAGACTCGGGTGCAGATAATCGATGGGCCCTTCGATACGGCCGTGCTTGCGGGCGATGAAGTCGTCGACCATACCCGACTGCAGCGGACCCGGACGGAACAACGCGACCAGCGCGACGATATCTTCGAACCGATCGGGCTGCAGACGCCGCACGAGGTCTTTCATGCCGCGCGATTCGAGCTGGAAGACCGCCGTCGTCTCGCAATTTTTGAGCAACTGATACGCCGCCGCATCGTCCATCGGCAACAGCGCAATGTCGATCGGCGGCTCGCCCTCGGCACGCGCCGCGTTGATGGTGCGCACGGCGTGCTCGATGATCGTAAGCGTACGCAGACCGAGAAAGTCGAACTTCACGAGACCGGCCGCCTCGACGTCGTCCTTGTCGAACTGCGTGACGACGCTGCCACCGCCCTCTTCGCAATAAAGCGGCGCGAAATCCTCGAGCACCGACGGAGCGATGACCACGCCCCCGGCATGCTTGCCGGCGTTTCGGGTCAGGCCCTCCAAAGATTTGGCAAGATCGATGAGGTTGCGAACGTCCTCATCCTGCTTGTAGAGCTTCTTGAGCTCGGGCTCTTTCTCGATCGCCGAGTCGAGCGTGATGTCGAGCTCGAAGGGGATCAACTTCGCAATACGATCGACCTGCCCGTATCCGAACCCGAGCACGCGACCGACGTCGCGCACCACCGCCTTCGCCGCCATCGTGCCGTAGGTGATGATCTGCGAGACGCGCTTGCGACCGTACTTCTCGGCCACGTACTCGATCACCCGATCGCGTCCGTCCATGCAGAAGTCGACGTCGAAGTCGGGCATCGAGACGCGCTCGGGGTTCAAGAAGCGCTCGAACAGCAAGTCGTACTGCAGCGGGTCGATGTCCGTGATGCCGAGCGAGTACGCCACGAGCGATCCGGCGCCCGAACCACGGCCCGGCCCCACGGGCACACCGTTACCCTTCGCCCATCGAATGAAATCCGCGACGATCAAAAAGTAACCCGCGAACCCCATGGAGCAGATGACGTCGAGTTCGCTCTCGAGACGCGCCGCGTAGGTTTTTCGATCGGCCTGCGGCAATCGCGCAAGACGATCTTTGAGGCCGCGCGCCGATTCGCTGCGCAAAAAGCCTTCGGTCGTCTGCCCCTTGGGTACCGGGTATTCGGGCAACCGACTCTCGCCAAGCTGCAGCATGAGACTGCAGCGGCGCGCGATCTGCACCGAGTTTTCGAGCGCCTCGGGCAAGTCGGCGAAGAGCTCCGTCATCTCCTCGGCACTGCGCAGATACTGCTGCGCGGTGTAGCGCCGCGGCCGGCTCGCATCATCGAGCTGAGCGCCCTCGTGAATACACACGCGCGCCTCGTGCGACCCGAAGTCGTCCTGCGACAAGAACCGCACGTCGTTCGTCGCCACGAGCGGCACACCTTCGGCGAGCGCGAGCTCCACCGTGGCACCGACGAGCACCTCCTCGCCTTCGCGACCGAGACGACTCACTTCGAGGTAATACCGATCGCCGAAGAGCTCACGCCAGAACGCCAGATGCTTGCGCGCCTCGTCGGGGCGGTTCGAGACGAGCGCGCGACCGACGTCGCCCTCGGCCCCGCACGAAAGGGCGATCAGCCCGCCGGTCGTGCGTGAATCGAGCCAGGATCGATCGATGCGCGGAATGCCGCGCTGCTGCCCTTCGAGATAAGCGCGACTGACGAGTCGCGTGAGGTTGAGATAGCCCGCTTCGTTCTGACACAACAACGAAATCCGGGTCGGCACCACGCGCT
>JBIJCL010000122.1:0-5801 GCA_044344725.1 Steroidobacteraceae bacterium
GTCAAACCCGCGTACCGCCCCGCCGATCTTGGTGGCATACGCGCTGGTGTCGAAGCGGGTAATCAGCCCGATACCGCTCTCTCCACGCAGAACGGCCTCCCACGCACTCTGGACGGTGCTGCCAACCGGGGAAACGATACCGAGACCGGTGACGACGACGCGACGCTTGCTCACGGGAGCCTCACGCGATGCGATTTCGAGGGATTCAAAAAGCCGAGGCCGGCGACAAGCCGGCCTCGGCGGTAGTAAACGTTTCGATCAGGACTTGCGACGCGCAGAGACGTAATCGATGGCCTGTTGGACCGTCGTGATCTTCTCGGCGTCTTCGTCCGGGATTTCGGTTTCGAACTCTTCTTCCAGAGCCATGACCAGCTCGACCGTGTCGAGGGAGTCTGCACCGAGGTCGTCAACGAACGAGGCAGTGCTGGTGACTTGCTCCAGCTTCACGCCCAGTTGCTCGGCGACAATGGCTTTGACCTGTTGTTCGACAGTGCTCATCTGTGGATTGTCCTCTTAACGACCAGTAGGTTCGGTCACGCATTAGGCAAGACCGGGGCCGCGATTTTAAGGCATGTAAGGGTTTCGCGCCATGCGCCCTGCAATAACCTGCTGTTTTGTCACGAAAAACCGACAAGTCTCAAAAAACCAACGCCTAGCCGAGATACATTCCGCCATTCACGTGCAAGGTGTGCCCGGTCACATAAGCCCCGCTCGGCCCGGCCAAGAACAACACCGCCGCCGCGATATCGTCTGCGGCTCCGAGTCGTCCCAGAGGGATCCCGTTCGCCAAGGCCTCGCGCTGGGCGTCGTCCAGAGCACGGGTCATGTCGGTATCGATGAACCCCGGAGCGACGGCATTGACCGTGATGTTTCGGCTCCCGACCTCGCGGGCGAGGGATCGCGTGAATCCGATGATGCCCGCCTTTGCGGCGGCATAGTTGGTCTGGCCCGGGTTACCGAGCGAGCCGACCACGGAGGTGATGTTGATGATGCGGCCGAAACGGGACTTCATCATGTGCCGAAGGCAGCCGCGGCTGAGGGAGAACACGGAGGTCAGGTCGGCGGCGATCACTTGGTCCCACTCCTCCGGCTTCATTCGGATCAACAAATTGTCGCGGGTGATTCCCGCATTGTTGACCAGGATTCCCGGTTGCTCATTCTTCGCTTCGAGATCTTCGAGCAACGCGGCGACCGACTCTGCTCGGGTGACGTCCACGACAGCGCCGCGACTACCGGAAGACAGTTCGGAGATCCACTGACTGATCGTCGACGCGCCCGCGTCGGTCGTGGCGGTACCCACCACCTTTGCGCCCGCTCGGGCGAGCTGCTCCGCAATCGCTCGGCCGATGCCCCGCGAGGCCCCGGTGACGAGCGCAGTCTGACCGGTCAGATCAATTTGAACAGCCATGCGTCACTCCCCCACCGGCGCTAGTGCGGAGTCGAGACTCGCGACGTCCTCGAGCGCGAGGCAGGACAACGAAGGTGATTTATCGATACGGCGATTGAGTCCGGTCAACACTTTACCGGGCCCGCACTCGACGAGTCGATCGACGCCGAGCCCGACGAGCCCCTGAATGGTCGCGACCCAGCGCACAGGGCTCGCCAGTTGCCGATACAGCAGATCGACGATGGCGGTCGGATCGGAATACTCCGAGGCATCGACGGAGCTCATGAAGCGGATGGATGGGGCGGACACGCTCACCGATCGCAATCGCTCGCGAAGTTTCTCGGCCGCGGGTCGCATCAACGAGCTGTGGCAAGGCACGCTGATCGGCAACGGGAGCGCGCGCTTGGCTCCGCGAGCCTTGGCTGCGTCCATCGCACGCTGCAGCGCGCCGGAGTGTCCTGCGATTACGACCTGACCCGGTCCGTTGTAGTTGACGGCCTCCGCGACCTCGCCCTGCGCGGCCTCCGCGCACGCCGCCTCGACGTCGCCGTCGGCGAGCCCGAGGATCGCCGCCATGCCGCCTTGCCCACTCGGAACGGCGTCACGCATCACCTCGCCCCGATACCTTACGAGAGCTACGGCGTCCTCGAAACGAAGTACTCCCGCGGCCACGAGCGCCGAGAACTCTCCGAGAGAATGTCCCGCGACCCATTCCGGCCTCGCACCTCCGCGGTTCTGCCACACGCGCCAGGTGGCGACGCCCGCCACCAGCATCACCGGTTGGGTTATTTCGGTTAGGGCGAGTTGTTCGCCGGGTCCTTCCTGCGACAACTTCCAGAGGTCGAATCCGAGAACAGTCGAGGCGCCGTCGAAGGTCGCGCGAACCACCGGATCGACGCTGGCGAGGTCCGCCATCATCCCGACCGACTGCGATCCTTGGCCAGGAAAAACGAAAGCTACTGACATCCCTGCACTCCCCTATTCTGGCGGCATTATACGTCTAGGCTCTGACACGGCCCCGACATCGGCCTTTGATATGATCGAGCCGAATTCTACGGGAGGATCGGTTTTGCGCCGACACAAGACTCGAGGTTTTACCCTCATCGAAATCATGGTCGTGGTCGTGATCATCGGCCTGTTGGCGGCGTTCATCGTTCCGCGGGTCATGGATCGGGTAGACGAAGCTCGCGTGACCAAGGTTCGAGCGGACCTTCAGGCGATCGAGACCGCGCTTGCGATGTACCGTCTCGATACCGCTCGTCTTCCCACGACGGCGCAGGGCCTCGCCGCTTTGGTGCAGAAACCGGAAGACCCGTCGGTGCGCAATTGGCGCTCGGGCGGGTACATGTCGCGCGTGTCGGCCGACCCTTGGGGTAACGACTATCGTTATCGTCAGCCGGGTACGCGAGGACCCGAGTTCGACCTGTATTCTTTGGGGCCCGACGGCCTCGAAGGGAGCCCCGACACCGATCAGGATAATATCGGCAACTGGTCTCTCGAAAAGTGAACCGTGCGCAACCGGCGCTCTGCAGGGTTCACACTCGTTGAAATTCTGGTCGTCCTCGCGATCATCGCCATCGTGTTGGGTGGCGCGGTGCTCTCGCTCGGATTGGTCGGTAATCGCGATTCACCCCCAGAAGAACTCGAAAGTCTCGGCACGCTGTTGATCGATGCGCGAGAGCGCGCTGAGCTCGAAAATCGTGCCTATGGGGTCCGGGTGACCGCGACCGGTTACGGATTCCTCGTCCACGACGCCCGCACGATGCGATGGATCGAAATGGCGGATCGGCGCTTTGCCGCGGGCGACTGGCCGCCTGGGGCCAAGCTCGAGCTCGATGTGGACGGCCGAAGGGTGATCGTCGGGCGACGCCCGTCCTCCGTGACCGAAGTGGTTCCCGAGTTCGGTGTCGATGGCACGGGCGAGTTCACGCCCTTCGAGCTTCGGATCGGATCAGACGGATCCGAAGTGCGGTGGCGACTCGGTCCCGACGACAACGGCGACCTCGCACTGCGGAAGCTGGAGCGATGATGCACACAGCCCGCGGAATGCGTCCTCGCGGTTTTACCCTCATCGAGGTGTTGGTCGCCCTGCTCGTGGTGGCGCTCGGTGTCGCGGCATTGATGTCCTCAATGTTGACGGCCGCCAACTCCACAGAGCGTCTGCGCGATCGAGCGTACGCCGAGTGGGTGGCTGCAAACCGAATCGTCGAAGTGCGCGTGGCCCAAGATTTTCCGACCTTGGGGCGCTCCGAGGGCGTCGTGCGCATGGCCGATCGCGACTGGGATTGGCGACAGGACGTTCGGGCGACGTCGATCGAGGGCGTGGTGCAAATCGTCGTCGACGTTCGTCCTCGGGGTGCAGAAGGATGGCTCCTGACGATGAGCGGCGCGCGCGGACGCGACATCATCGTAGCGGATGGCGCCGACGGAATCTGGGACACCGCTGAGCGTGCCCCGCCATGATCCGACACCCGACAACGAGCCGATGCTCAGACGCGCCGCCCGCACGAGGGTTCACGCTCCTCGAGCTTCTGGTGGCGCTGTTCGTGACAGCCGTCGTCTTTGCGGTCGGCTATGGTGCCCTGACCGAAGTCGCTCGCAACCGCGCTTCGATCAAAGATAGTCAAACCAGTTTGAGCGAACTGCGGCGAGCCGTTCGGATGCTCGCGGATGATATCGGGCAGTTGCATCCACGGCCGATTCGCGATGCGCTCGGGCGCTCGTACGCGCCGGCCTTGGTCGCCGAGCCGGGCACGCCCTCGCCGCTGGCGCTGACCCGGGGTGGACGACCCACGGCCTCTTCGCATTCGCGCAGCAGCCTCCAACGCGTCGAGTACTTCGTCGAGTCCGGCAGCCTCGTTCGCCTCGCGTGGCCCGTCCTCGATCGCGTCCAGTCGACGAACGCCTCGCGGCGCGTATTGATGCGCGGCGTCCGAACGCTCGAGCTACGGTATCTCGACGAACGCGGAGAGTGGCGCAGAGACTGGCAGCCTACGGGAGCTGCAGGTCAAGGCGATCTGCTGCCTCAGAGAGTTCGTCCTCGCGCGATCGAGTTCACCCTGACGACGGGTGCGCATGGTGCGATTCGCAGGGTGATCGAGGTGCCACGATGAGAGTCCGTGGCGTTGCACTGTTGACCGCTCTGATCGTGGTCGCGATCGCCACGGCCATCTCCACGGCGATTTTCTTTGACACCGGATTGCTGCTGCGGCGATCGGAGGGCGGTGCCGCACGCGAGCAAGCGATGCTGCTTGCGGGCGCCGCGGAGGCGACCGCTGCACGTGTCTTGCGAGAGGAGCTCGACACGGGCGAAGCAGCCATCCATCCGGCGCAACGTTGGTCCACGCCCTTGGGCCCCGTGGAAATCGAGCACGCGGGAATCGTCACCGGTGAGCTCGTCGATCTGCAGGGGCGCTTCAATCTCAACAGCCTCAGAGACCGGAGCGGACAGATCGATCCGGTCGCGCTGCAGACCCTCGAGCGATTGCTGATCATTCTCGAGATCGAACCCGGTTGGGCACCGAAGATTGCCGATTGGATCGATACCGACGATCTACCGACGGCGGGCGGCGCAGAAGATGACGTGTATAGCGGATTGAACCCCGGCTATCGGCCTCCGAATCGCTCCCTCACGACGGTGTCGGAGCTGATGTGGCTACCGGAGTTCGACCTCGCACGATTTGCCCGGCTGGCGCCGCACGTCGCGGCGCTCCCGCGCGATGCCGCGATCAATCTATGCTCTGCGACGGCCGCCCTGCTGGATGCGCTCAGCAACGAACGCCAATGGGTGGGTGCGGAAGAATCCCTCGCCCGCAACCGCGAGCGCGAGTGCTTTCCGCGTCGCGACGTATTTCGATCGGGATTCCAGGACCCGTCGGCGTACGCCAGCCTCGAACGTTCACTCGGTATCGGCGAGCGCAGTCTGTATTTTCAGTTGCGGACCGAGGCTGTCATTGGCACGACCCAGTTCTCCTTGTACAGTCTCCTCCGCTACGAAAGTGCTCCGCCTTCGCCACCCGGTGTTCGGGTCCTCTGGCGACATACGGCAGAGTGACAAGTGGCGACCATGACCGACACGCTATTCATCCATCTCTCGAAACCCGACCCGACGACACCTGTCATGGCCACGGTGCGATCGAAAACGGGCTCGGTCGATCGTGCTGCGTTCGTGGCCTCTCTCACGGACCTCGCCTCCTCATACCCCGAGGCTGAGGTCGTGGGTCTCATCCCGGGTTCCGAGGCGCTGTCCACCGACGCGGTGCTGCCGAAAGTCGGATCGGGGCAGATCCGGAAAATGCTGCCCTTCGCCCTCGAGGAGCAGATCGCCGGTGAGCTCGATCAGCAGCACTTCGCGATGGGTCGTCCTTCACCCCTCACCGAGGCCGCGCCGAAAGACGGGCTCCGGGTGCCGGTC
>JBIJCL010000123.1:0-5796 GCA_044344725.1 Steroidobacteraceae bacterium
GATGGCCGTGGCGCCCAAGTTCTTCAATACGATTCCGCCTCAGCCGCTCGAGATCGTCCGGGTTCCGGAGTACTCGCAGGACTCTTCGCCGGGGGGTTACTACAATCCGCCGGCGCTCGATGGCTCACGTCCGGGCCGCTTCTACATCAATCAAAAAAATACGGCCGACAACCCGAAGTACGGTCTCGCGACCTTGATGGTCCACGAGGGGTCGCCGGGTCACCACTTCCAGCTCTCTGCCGCGCAGCTCATCGAGGGCGTGCCGCTCCTGCGAAAGGTATTGCCGTTCAACGCCTACGCCGAAGGCTGGGCGCTCTACGCCGAGCGACTCGCGAAAACCGACATGGGTCTTTACGACCAAGACCCGCTCAGCGATCTGGGTCGTCTGCAGGCGGAGATGTTCCGTGCCGTGAGACTAGTGGTCGACACCGGCATGCATTCGAAGCGATGGTCGAGAGAGCAGGCGATCGAATACATGGTGGCCAAGACCGGCATGACCGAAGCCGAGATCACCCGCGAGATCGAGCGATACGTGGTTTGGCCGGGGCAGGCGACGGGCTACAAAGTTGGACAACTTGCCATCCTTCGCATGCGAGAGCGTGCGGAGCGCGAGCTCGGCGCCGCCTTCGATATCAAGGGTTTCCATGACGTGCTCTTGATGAACGGCGGCATGCCGCTCGAGATTCTCGATCAGGCGGTCTCCGACTGGATCGCGCGCTCGAAGCCCGCCGCCTGAGGTCTCGAGCCTCGATCATCGGTACACTGTCGGGCGTCATGGTCACTTGGCTGGTTGCCTTTACCAAGCCTCGCTCCGAGGTGTTGGCTCAGGAGCATCTCGAGCGTCAGGGTTTCGAGGTGCTCTGCCCGCTCATGCGCGTGCAGAAGCAGCGACGCCTCAAGTGGACCTGGATCGAAGAGCCGCTGTTTCCCCGCTATCTCTTCGTCGGTGCAAAGCCGGAGCAGTCTTGGGCGCCGGTTCGCAGTACCGTCGGCGTAGCCTCGCTCGTGAAGTTCGGCGGCACTTACGCCACTGTGCCGCAATCTTTGATCGATGTCCTGAGCTCGGGTGCCGAGGAGCCCACGGTTCATCGACCCTTGTTCACTCAGGGTCAGAAACTGCGCATCGTCGCGGGGCCTTACGCGAGTCTCGAGGCCGTATTCGAGATGCAGGAAGGTACCGATCGGGCGATGGTGCTGCTCGATCTGCTCGGTCGCCAGAGTCGCGTGTCGGTGGACGTGTCTCAATTGATCGCGGAGGATCGACTATGACTCGTCTGTTGGCGATTTTCCTGTCGGTGATGCTGTGGTTGAGCGCTCCCGTGGGGAACGCCGAAGAGGGCGTCCCTCTTTCGGCGCGCGAGATCGTCGCTCGTGCGCAAGCTGCCGCAGGCGGAGAGACCTGGATTCATCCGCAGACGCTGCTGATGCGGGGTCATGCGGTGTTCTACACGCCGAAAGGAGTCGAGCGTCATGAGCGCTACGACATGTGGCGCGTCTACCCGAAGCAGAAAGGGATGGCTCATGCAGCCGATGGGAAGGTGCGTATCGAGTCGTGGCATCAGGGTCGTTGTGCTCGTCTCATCACCTTCGATGGTCAACGCTCCTACACGCTCGAGGGGCCGCAGCCACCCTCCGAGGCGGATAAACAGTGGTCGGAGAATTTCGGTTTCGGTGTGATCCGTTTTGCGATCGAGCCCGGATTTCGGCAAGAGCGATTACCTGACGATTCGGTGGATGGGCGAGCTGTTTATGTCGTGCGCATCGTCGATCCCGCCAATCAGGTGACGCTGTTCTCGATCGCCCAGGACGACTATGCGATTCTGCGTCTCGGCTTCGACACGTCACGTGGCTGGCACGAGCGGCTCTACTCGAACTTCTTTCGCAAACCGGGCGTTTCCTGGGTGCAGCCCGGACTCGTGCGACTCTATTACGACGGCGTCAAACAAAACGAAATCATCTGGACGGACTTCGAACTCGATCGTCCGATGCCGGATGCACTCTTCGTCGTGGCCAAGGGGGACTCATGCTCGGACTGATGCAAGATGAACCGCTGCTGATCTGGCGGTTTTTGGAACACGCGGCGCGTCATCACGGCAACGTGGAGATGGTATCTCGTCGGGTCGAGGGGGACCTTCACCGCTACACCTATCGTGACGCGCTGATTCGGTCGAAGAAGCTTGCGCAGGCGTTCGATGCGCTCGGGCTCGCACAGGGCGATCGAGTGGCCACGCTCGCTTGGAACGGATACCGTCACTTTGAGCTTTACTACGGCGTGAGCGGCAGCGGTCGGGTGGTCCACACGATCAACCCTCGTCTGAAGCCCGAGCAGGTGGCTTGGATCGCCAACGATGCAGAAGATCGGGTCTTCTGTTTCGACATGACCTTTTTGCCCCTCGTGAAAGCGATTGCGCCGCACTGTAAGACGGTGCGTCATTGGGTCGCGATGTGCGAGGCGGATTCTTTGCCCCAGGATTCGGGCATCCCGAATTTATTGAGTTACGAAGCCTGGATCGGAGCGCAGGACGGTCATTACACCTGGCCGGTGTTCGATGAGCGACTCGCAGCGGGCCTGTGCTACACGAGTGGTACCACGGGCGACCCGAAGGGCGTGCTCTACAGTCATCGGTCGACGACGTTGCACGCCTACGCGGGTGCGCTGCCCGATTCCACGTTCCTGTCGGCGCGCGACTGCATCCTGCCCGTGGTGCCCATGTTTCACGTCAATGCCTGGGGCGTGCCCTACAGCGCGCCGATGATGGGCGCCAAAGTGGTCTGGCCCGGTGCGGCGCTCGATGGCAAATCGGTGTACGAGTTGATGGAGTCCGAGCGAGTCACCTGCGCGGCTGGCGTGCCAACCGTCTGGCTCGGTTTGCTCAATCACCTCGCGAGCGAGGGCAAGCGTTTCACCAGTTTGCGTCGCACGAGTGTCGGCGGCTCGGCGTGTCCGCCCGCCATGATCGATGCCTTCCACAAACTCGGCGTCGACGTGTTGCACGGCTGGGGCATGACCGAAATGTCACCGCTCGGTACGGTGGGTGCGTTGCGCGAGAAGCATGCGAGTCTTTCCTGGGAAGAGAAACTCCCCATCCTTGCGAAGCAGGGTCGTGCGGTTTTTGGTGTCGACATGAAGATCGTCGACCCGGAAGGCAAAGAATTACCCTGGGATGGCAAGACCTCGGGTGACCTGCTCGTCCGCGGTCCGTGGATCATCTCGAGCTATTTCAAGAAAGAGCACGAAGACCTGCTCATCGATGGCTGGTTTCACACGGGTGACGTGGCGACCATCGATGACGATGGGTTTTTGCAGATCACCGACCGCAGCAAGGACGTGATCAAGTCCGGTGGCGAATGGATCAGCTCCATCGACGTCGAGAACATCGCGATGGCTCATCCGGCGGTGGCGATGGCGGCGTGTATCGCCGTACCGCATCTGAAGTGGGATGAGCGACCGTTGCTCGTGGCAGTGAAAAAGCCGGGAGTGGAGGTCGATCGTGAGCAGTTGCTTGCGTTCTTTGCGGGCAAACTCGCCAAGTGGCAGATCCCCGATGACGTCGTGTTCGTCGAGGCAATCCCGTTGGGAGCGACCGGAAAGATGCAGAAGAGCGTGCTGCGCGAACGGTTCAAAGATCATCGACTGCCAGGATGAGCATGGATCCCGTCCGAGATATTGACCCCGAGGAGACAGCGGAGTGGCTCGAGGCGCTGCGTGCGGCAGTTGCCACCGGCGGCCGTGATCGGGGTCTCTTCCTGCTTACGCAGCTCGAGCAACAGGCGCAGCAGTTGGGCGTCGTCGCTCACGTCATGCCGTACTCGGCGTACCAGAACACCATCCCGCTCGATGAGCAGGCCGTGCATCCCGGGGATGTGGCAATGGAAGAGCGTCTCACCGCCCTCATGCGGTGGAATGCACTCGCCATGGTGGTACGGGCCAACAAGGCCTACGGTGAGCTAGGCGGTCACGTCGCCACTTATGCCTCCGCAGCCGAAATCTTCGAGACCGGTTTCAATCATTTTTTCAGGGGCCCGGAGGCGCCGGACGGCGGCGATCTCGTCTTCTTCCAGCCGCACTCGGCGCCTGGTGTCTATGCGCGAGCGTATTTAGAAGGTCGCCTCGATGAGCAGGCGCTCGCGAAGTATCGGCAAGAGGTTGGAGGAGGTGGGCTCAGCTCTTATCCGCATCCGTGGCTCATGCCGGATTTCTGGCAATTCCCGACAGGCTCGATGGGCATCGGTCCGATCAACGCGGTCTATCAGGCGCGTTTTCTGAGATATCTCGGTCATCGAGGTTTCGCGGCCAATGAGAGCCGGCGAGTCTGGGGGATTTTCGGCGATGGCGAGATGGACGAGCCCGAGTCCATCGGTGCGCTCACCTTGGCGGCGCGAGAAAAACTCGACAACCTCACGTTCATCATCAACTGCAACTTGCAGCGCCTCGATGGGCCCGTACGGGGCAATGGCCAGATCATCCAGGAGCTCGAGGCGCTCTTTACCGGCGCCGGCTGGAACGTCATCAAGGTGCTGTGGGGTTCGGACTGGGATCCGCTCTTCGCCCGCGATCACAACCATGCATTACTCCGCGCCTTCTCGAAGACGGTAGACGGGCAGTATCAGACGCTCGGCGCCAACGACGGCGCCTACAACCAGAAGCATTTCTTTGCCCTCGATCCCGAGCTGCGTGCGCTCGTTGCGCATATGTCGCTGGCCGAGATCGACGCCCTGAAACGTGGCGGCCACGACTTCCGAAAACTCTACGCGGCCCTTGCCTCGGCGTCGGCTCATCGAGGGCAACCGACCGTGATTCTGGCCAAGACCAAGAAGGGGTATGGCATGGGGCGCGCGGGCGAGTCGCGCATGACGGCCCATCAAGAGAAGAAACTCGACGTCGATGCCTTGCTGGAATTTCGCAATCGGTTCAATTTGCCTTTGAGCGATGCCGAAGTTTCGGAACTGCGTTTCTACAAGCCTGCAGACGATAGCCCCGAGATGCGCTACCTGCGCGACCGACGCGCAGCGCTCGGGGGTCCGATGCCACGTCGTCGTCGGGCGGGCGAGCGCATTAACGTCCCCTCGATCGACAATTATGGTGCGTTTGCACTCGAATCCGAGGGCAAAGAAATGTCCACCACCATGGCCGTGGTGCGCATCGTGAGCAATCTGCTGCGCGACAAGGGACTGGGTCCGCGCATCGTGCCGATCGTCGCCGACGAGGCGCGTACGTTCGGGATGGCGAGTTTGTTCCGTCAAATTGGGATCTACTCGCCGCTCGGGCAGCTTTACGAGCCTGAAGATGCGGGATCGCTGTTGTCCTATCGCGAGAGTCGTGAGGGTCAGTTGCTCGAGGAGGGCATCACCGAAGCGGGCGCGCTGTCGTCTTGGGTGGCTGCCGCCACGTCCTACAGCGTCCACGGCGTCTCGTTGCTCCCGCTCTACATCTACTACTCGATTTTCGGGTTTCAGCGTGTCGGCGATCTCATTTGGGCAGCAGCTGATCAGCGCGCGCGCGGATTCTTGCTCGGGGCTACGGCGGGTCGCACGACGCTCGGAGGCGAGGGATTGCAGCATCAGGACGGCTCGAGTCATCTCGTGGCCGCGACCATCCCGAACTGCCGCGCCTACGATCCGGCGTTCGCAGGGGAACTCGCCGTCATTTTCGACCATGGCGCACGCCGCATGCTCGAAGAGGGGCGGGACGAGTTTTATTACTTGACCGTGATGAACGAGAACTACGCGCAACCGTCGTTGCCGACGGAGGCTCGCGACGATGTGATCCGCGGGATGTATCGCTTCGCGACGCGC
>JBIJCL010000124.1:0-5795 GCA_044344725.1 Steroidobacteraceae bacterium
TGGTGCACCGTCCGCTGCACTACTGCGCGATTACTTCCGCGGCGTAGGCGAGGAAGATCTCGCGGCACACGATCCTCGTACGCTCGCCCTGCTCGCCAAGGCTCATCACGAACTCGCCCGCCGTCGGAAATCCGGCCAGACGCTGGTGAAGGTTTTCTCGCCGGAAGCGGACGACCCGATCGGCGATCGCCACAGCTACGCGCTCATCGTCACGGAAGACCGACCGTTTCTCGTCGACTCCATCGGGCTTGCCTTCAGTTCGGCGGGTGTCGGCGTACAGATGCTGATACATCCCGTGTTGCAGACGACGCGTCGCTCGGACGGTGTGCTGCAGCAAGCCAAGCTGGCGAGTGGCTCCACCGCGCTCGGTCGGGAGTCCTGGCAGCTCTATGAAATCGATCGTCAGTTCGGCGAGGCTCGACTCGAACGCATCACCGAAGCACTGCTCACGACGCTCGAGGACGTTCGCGTGGCCGTCGAGGACTGGCGCGCGATGCGGGCCAAGGTTCTCGGAGTCCTCGTCTCCCTGCAGTCTCCGATCTCGGAGCACCGACGCGAAAGCAGCGCCGTGCGCGCAGCGCGTGCCGAGGCGATCGAGCTGCTTCGCTGGGTCGAGGGCGCGCACTTCGTGTTTCTCGGCTACCGGTACCATGCCCTGCGGCGGGGCCGTGCCGCGGATCGCCTGCTGCCGGTGACCCGCAGCGGGCTCGGCTTGCTGCGCCCCGGTCGTTTCGAAGGGCAAAAGGTCGAAACGCTCGGCGGCGCGCTGCGCGAGGCGGTTCGCAACTCCGATCCTCTGCTCATCACCAAATCGCCGATTACCTCCACGGTACATCGAGCGGGGCATCTCGACCACATCGCCGTCAAAGATTTCGATGCACAGGGTCAGGTACGCGGCGAACATCGATTCGTCGGCCTCTGGACCTCCACTGCCTACTTCGCCTCACCCACCGAAATACCGGTCGTGCGAAAGAAAGTAGCCGAGGTCATCGAAACCTTCGGTCTCGACCCGCAGAGCCACGATGGCAAGGCGGTGCTTGCTGTACTCGAAACCTGGCCTCGCGACGAACTCTTCCAGTCGCCGGTGTCGGGACTCGTGTCGTTCGTTCGCGGCGTCGTCAATTTGTATGAGCGACGCACGAGTCGACTCATGATGCGATACGACGCGCTGGGTCGATTCTGGTCGTGCATGGTGTTCGTCCCTCGCGATCGCTACACCACCGAAGTCAGGCTGCGTATCGAACGCCTGCTGCTCGAGCGATGCGGAGGCTCCAATCTCGAGTCGCAAGTGCAAATCGCCCTGTCGAACCACGCGCGACTGCACATCACGGTTCGAGGCGATGACATTCCGGCAAAGCTCGACGTGGCAGCGATCGAGGCCGAGGTGGCGACGCTCGTGGCGACCTGGTCCGACAATCTCCGTGCGACGCTGCTCGATTCGATGCCGACGGCGAACGCCATGGAGCTGCTCGATCGGCACGGCTCGCGCTTTCCCCTCGCCTACCAGAGCGAGGTGACCCCTCTCGAGGCGATCGGCGATCTGCAAGCGCTCGAGGCCCTGCGCGCCACGCCCGAACTCCCACACCTGCGCCTGCACCGCCCGGCAGGGACACCCAAACACATCGTCCACCTGCGCGTGGCGCGACACACCGAGGCGCTGCCGATCGCGGAGCTTGTTCCATTACTCGAAAACTTTGGGCTACGCATGCTCGCGGAGAGGCCGTGGACGCTTGCCGGCCTCGACGGCGGACCCATCGTCTCGCTGCAGGACTTTTCGCTCGAACTCAGAGACGGTGCCACCGTGGATCTCGCCCGTGATGGCGAGCGTCTGTTGCTCGCTCTGCGACTCGTTCGACGCGGCGAGCTCGAAAGCGACGGATTCAATCGACTCGTTCTGCGTGCCGGACTCTCGGCGGACGAGGTCAACGTACTTCGAGCATGCTGCCGTTACCTGCTGCAGACCGGCATTCCGTTCAGTCAAAGCTACATGGAGCGAGCGCTCGCCGCTCACGCCGAGCTGGCGGCTGATCTATACGCGCTGTTCGAGCAGCGACTGTCTCCCGAGCGTCATCGCAACACGGGCGAGAGCCGTCTGCTCGCGCGAATCGAGCGCGCACTCGAGGCGATCGCAAGCGCCGACGAGGATCGCATCCTGCGCGCCTTCCTCGCGGTGATTCAGGCCATCGAGAGAACGAACCACTACCAGCGTAACGACGACGGCACCCGCCGCCCGACGCTCGCGTTCAAGCTCAATCCGCAGGCGATCCCCAACTTGCCGCTGCCCCGACCCCACCACGAGATTTACGTGCTCGGACCCCAAGTCGAGGGCGTGCATCTGCGCATGGGTGATGTCGCGCGCGGCGGTATTCGCTGGTCCGATCGTCGCGAGGACTTCCGAACCGAGATTCTCGGTCTCATGAAGGCGCAGAACGTGAAAAACACGCTGATCGTGCCCGAGGGCGCAAAAGGCGGATTCGTGGCGCGACGACTGCCGTCGGGCGGAACTCGTGAGGCCATCCAGGCAGAGGGCGTTGCCGCGTATCGCGCCTTCATCCACGCCCTGCTCGATGTGACCGACAACATCGTCGGCTCGAAAATCGTTCCGCCAAAGGGCGTTCGTCGTCGCGATGGAGACGATCCGTACCTCGTCGTGGCAGCCGACAAAGGCACGGCGACCTTCTCGGATACGGCGAATGCCATTTCGGTGGAGCGCGGTTTCTGGCTCGGCGATGCGTTCGCCTCGGGCGGCTCCGCGGGCTACGACCACAAAAAAATGGGTATCACCGCGCGCGGTGCCTGGGAGTGCGTGAAAAGGCATTTCCGCGAGCTCGGCATGGACATCCAGTCGCAACCCTTCACGGTGGCCGGTATCGGCGACATGTCGGGTGACGTGTTCGGCAACGGCATGCTGTTGTCCCCGGCAATCAAGCTCGTCGCCGCGTTCAACCACGCGCATATTTTCATTGATCCCGATCCGGACATGGCGAAATCTTTCGCCGAGCGCGCACGACTTTTCGCGCTGCCCCGCTCGGCCTGGAGCGATTACAACCGCAAGCTCATCTCGCGCGGCGGCGGCATCTTCGATCGCAGTGCGAAATCCATACGCTTGTCCGCCGAAGCGCGGACGCTGCTCGACATCGACTCCGACGCGCTGACGCCGACCGAACTCATTCGCGCAATCCTACGCATGCGAGTCGATCTGCTATGGAATGGCGGAATCGGCACCTACGTCAAATCTGCGCTCGAGCCCCAGTCGGCCGCCGGCGATCGCGGCAACGATGCCGTGCGAGTCGACGGCCGGGAGCTTCGCGCCCGGGTCGTGGGTGAAGGCGGCAACCTCGGATTCACGCAACGCGGACGCGTCGAATACGCGCTCGCGGGCGGTCGTATCAATACGGACTTCATCGACAACTCGGCGGGCGTGAACACCTCGGACGTCGAAGTGAACCTGAAGATTCTCACGAGCGGCATCGAGGCACGTGGCCGATTACGACGCAAAGATCGCGATCGGCTGCTCGCTAGCCTCACCGACGAAGTTGCGGCACTGGTACTGCGAAACAACTATTTGCAGAGTCAGGCGCTCTCGACCCTCGAGCTGCAGTCGGCCGAACGACTGCCGGAGCTGCGCGGTGTGATCCGCGAACTCGAGCGCAACGGAGAGCTCGATCGAGTGGTCGAACACCTGCCCGATGAAGAAACGCTCACGAGTCGGCGCAAGCAAGGTATCGGTCTCACTCGACCCGAGCTCGCCGTGGTGCTCGCCTATTCGAAGATTTCCCTGAATCGACAACTGCTCGCGTCGGATCTGCCCGAGGATCGTTATTTCGCGGCAGAGCTCGCTCGCTACTTCCCGAACGCGGTGCGTCGGCGCTTCGATAAAGACATCGGTCACCACAAACTTCGACGCGAGATCATCACCACAGCGGTGACCAACAGCCTCGTCAATCGCATGGGCCCGAGCTTCGTGTTGCGCGCCTGCGCCGAAAGCGGCTCGCGCGCGGCGGACGTGGCAAGGGCCTACAACATCGCGCGCGAGATCCTCGGTATGCGGGATGTTTGGGGCAAGCTCGAGGCACTCGATAATCGGGTGCCGAGTCGTGCGCAGTATGTGGCGTATGCCGATACGGCACGCTTGCTGCGACACGTCACGCTGTGGCTACTGCGGCACCGCCGCGGTGCGCTCAACGTCGACCAATCAGTGAGGGAACTGTCGGCGCCCATGCAGGCACTGCGCGCGGCGGTTCCGAAAGCGCTCGCCGGCAGTCCTGCCGAGCGATATCGATCAGCGCTCGCCGAACTCGGCCAAGCCGGCCTTCCGGCCGCGCTCTGTGCCACGCTCGCCGAGCTTCGCGTCCTCGACAACGCTCTCGATATCCTCGAGTGCGCCTCGACCTCGCGTCGCAGCGTCGGCAATACAGCCGAGGCGTGGTTTGCGACGACGGCCGCGCTCAAACTCGACTGGCTCGCCGATCAGATCACGGGTCTGGCCGTCGACTCGTCGCTGCAGGCGACTGCCCGCATCGGTTTGCGTGAATCGAGTCGCTCGCTCGAACGCAGGATCGTCGAGCGGGTGATCGCGAGCGGCGGACTCGAGCGCTGGCGCGCCAACCGCGGGTCGTCGATCGCCGAGTGGGAGCGAACCGTGACGGAGATCGCAAGCCACGGGGCCTCCGACTTCGCCTCGCTGTCCGTCTGTCTCGATGCGCTGAGACCGCTCGCCGACTGACCGTCGGCGGCGGTCTCAGGTCGATCTCAGTTCGACGAGGAGTCGCTCGCCTGGGCGAGCTTCTGCCTGGAGAGCTCCGCCTTCTGGTGCATGGGCGTTCGGGCCGCAAGCCATGCGGCGAGCGCGACACCGACGGTGATCGCGATCAACTCGATGGCATGCTTTTCCGGGTACTCCCAGAACTCGGTGAAGAGTTTCCAGCGCCCACCGAGCTCCACCGCATTCCAGGCCACGATAGCCGTCGGAATGCCATAGCGGATGGCCGTAGTGACCTTCCAGAACAACATCAGACGACGGAAGAGATAGACCGCCCAAATGATGTTGAGCCCGAAGACGACATAGGCCGCCGGATGACGATCGCCAAAGAATGATTCGTCATACAGGAACAGCAAGAACAAGTAGAAGAACCAGATGACGTAGATCGTCTCGAGTGCCGTGATTCCCGCGAAACTGCGCTCGTGCGAGGGATTGGGTTTCCCGGTCTTCAGACCGAGATGACGCTGGAACCAGATGAAGAAATTGCACTTGGTTTCTTTGTTGAAGAGGAAGTAGACGAGCGTCGCACCCATCACGCCGATCGACGACATCATGACGAGATACTCTCCCTTGGTCGCGATCGAACCAGGGCTGTACTTGTCCATGAGGTCGGGAACGCCGAGCACCTGCGCAGACCACACGAAGGCGAACTCGATCCACCCCGTCCAAAGAAAAGTACCCGCCCAGAAGCCGTACCACGTCGCGGCGACCTCGTTGGGATTGCGCATACCGAGCCACAGCAGCACGGCACCGAACATTCCCATGGCGATGGCTGACTCGTAGACATAGCCCGGCCCCGGCCAAATGTCTTCCATCATGATCATCACCGTGTGGCCGAGGGCCTGCACGACGAAGACGATGATGAACGCCATCAACCCCGGCCAAGGTGGCCGCGCCAGAAAACCCTTCATTCCGCCCGCGGTCTGCGGTAACCCCTTCTCGACGTTGGCATTCATGTTTTGACCCCTCCGCCCATCCCCGTGGGCTGATCGAGTCTAGGCCTCGCTCTTGCACCCGTGGGTCAACAGAAGGT
>JBIJCL010000209.1:0-4123 GCA_044344725.1 Steroidobacteraceae bacterium
GCCACCACCGCAATGTTGGTACCTCGCTCGAGCTGGTCCTGGATCGAGCCACGGCGACGGTTGATGTCGCCGATGACGTCGCCGAGATAGTCACCCGGAGTGACCACTTCGACTTTCATCACGGGCTCGAGCAGCACGGGGCCGGCCTTCGGCAGCGCTTCGCGGAAGCAGGCTTTCGCGGCGATTTCGAAGGTGAGGGCGTTCGAGTCGACATCGTGGTAGCTGCCGTCGAAGAGGGTCGCACGGAAGTCCACGGTCGGGAACTTCGCGAGCACGCCTTCCTCGAGCTGCATCTTGAGGCCCTTCTCGACGGACGGGACGTATTCGCGCGGCACTGAGCCACCGACCGTCGCATCGACGAACTCGAAGCCCTTGCCGCGCTCGAGCGGCTCGAACTTGATCCACACCTCGGCGAACTGACCGGCACCGCCGGTCTGCTTCTTGTGCACGTATTGCTGTTCGATGGGCTTCGTGAAGGCTTCGCGGTAGGCGACTTGAGGCTCGCCCATGATGCCCTCGACATTGAACTCGGTACGCATACGGTCGAGCGTCACGTCGAGGTGAAGCTCACCCATGCCACGCAGGATGGTCTGACCCGTTTCGCGATCGGTCTCGAGACGCAGCGAAGGATCGGCACGAACCATCTTGCCGAGCGCGGCGCTGAACTTCTCGAGTTCGCCCTTGGATTTCGGCTGAACCGAGACGCTGATGACGGGCTCGGGGAAGCGCATGCGCTCGAGCACCACGGGATGATCGGTGTCGCAGAGCGTGTCGCCGGTGTCGGTTTCGGCCAAAGACACCAACGCGATGATGTCACCCGCGCGGGCTTCTTCGATGGCATTGGCTTCTTTGGCGAACATCTCGACCATGCGGCCGATCTTTTCGCGCTTGCCGCGGGTCGTGTTGGTGACCGACATGCCCTTGGTGAGCACGCCGGAATACACACGCACGAAGGTGAGCGCGCCATAGGCGTCGTTGATGACCTTGAATGCGAGCGCGGCGAACGGTTCGTCGTCCGAGCAGATGCGCTCGCCGATGGGGTTGCCGTCGGCATCGACGGTGTTGATCGCCGCGACGTCGGTCGGTGCCGGCAGGTAGTCGACGACCGCGTCCAGAACCTGGGTGACACCCTTGTTCTTGTACGAGGAGCCGCAGAGCACCGGATTGAAAGAGCCGGTGATCGTGCCCTTGCGCAGGCAGGCGACGAGGGTATCGACCGAGGGGTCTTTCTCTTCGAGGAGGTAAGCCTCCATCGCCGCATCGTCCATCTCGAGACAGGTGTCCACGAGCTCTTTGCGGTACTCGGCGATCTTGCCGAGCAGCTGGCGGTCGGACGGGACGGTGATGCCGAGCTTGTCGACGAGATCGTCGGTGATGTCGAGTTCGGCGGGCTTCGCATCGCGATCGTCGGAGTCCCATACGAGGGCTTTCATGCGAACGAGATCGATCATGCCCTTGAAGTTGTCTTCGGAGCCGATCGGCAGTTGGACCGGCAACGGGCGCGCGCCAAGGCGCTTCTTGATCATGTCGACGCAGCGCGTGAACGACGCGCCGCTACGATCCATTTTGTTGACGTAGCAAATACGCGGAACGCCGTAGTTGTCGGCGAGACGCCAGTTGGTTTCGGACTGCGGCTCCACACCGGCCACGCCGTCGAATACCACGACCGCGCCGTCGAGCACGCGCAGCGAGCGGTTCACTTCGATGGTGAAGTCGACGTGCCCCGGGGTGTCGATGACGTTGATCTTCTTCTTGCGCCAGAAGGTGGACACTGCCGCGGACTGGATCGTGATGCCGCGCTTCTGTTCCTGCTCGAGGTAGTCGGTGGTCGTCGAGGACTTGAGGTCCTTCGTGTCGTGCACGTCGACGATGGTGTGCTTGCGTCCCGTGTAATAGAGGATGCGCTCGGTCGTCGTGGTCTTGCCCGCGTCGACGTGGGCGATGATGCCGATGTTTCGAATGTCGGCAAGAGGTGTTGTACGGGGCATGGCAGGTTCCGTCCTGTCAGTAGTGTAAGGGCTCGGGTAAACCCCGAATTATAGTCGGAAAACGACCCCTCGCTCCACCCATCCCCGGCAGGACGGAAATCGAGCTAGCCCGGGGTGACTTCAGGCCCGACCGCTCGGCCGGCATGGCCGTAGTCGGCCCGCAGCAGCGCCTGGAAGTGGGCGACCCCCGATTCGCGGGTGGGGTTCAGCGGTCCGGATTGATAAGACCCGCTGTCGAGGTTGCGTTGTACGTCCTCGCAAATGCGGATGTCCTCCTGCTGCACGACGTCAGAGAAATCCCGGTCGTTGGCGAGCGGCATATCGCGATAGAGGAAATCGAACTCGACGCGGCATCGGTTGCCCGGAAGGGGGAGAACACGATTTGTTTGCAGCCTTCCCGGAAGGATGTTGAGCATCGTGCTCGGGTAGATGAAGTAATAGAGCGCTTCCCCTGAGCCATAGGCATCCGGTGCGCTGTCGAGTGGACTCGATTGCAGCGAGTGCCACGCCGATAGCGTCGTCGTGTAGTTGCGATAGTCGAGGATGGCGTTGAGCGTCGGGTGGACGTGCGGGACGTGATACCCCTCGAGGTAATTGTCGACGTAGGTCTTCCAGTTGCAGCCGATGTCGTACGACATACGCTCGTGAAAACGCAGACTGCCGAGGCGATGGCCTGCTTGCGACAGTCGCGTACGAACTCCTTCGAGCGCTTCATCGAGCGAGGCGGGCCCTTTGTTCAGCCGACCGAAGATGAGACCCTCGAACTCCGCGACCTCGACCGTCGGCAATTCGATGGTGTTGCTGTCGAAGCCCTCGACGTCGTGCATTTCGGGCGCAGAGATCAGCTTGCCATCCAGTCCGTAAGCCCAAGCATGGTAACGACAGCGCAGAAACTTTTTGCCGCCCCCGCTGCACGCCTCGAGCGGCCCGGCGCGATGTCGACAGACGGCGTGGAAGGCGCGTAACCCTTGGGGGCTGCGGGTGACCGCGACGTCGATGCCGCCGAGCGGCGCGATGAAGAGATCGCTCGGCCCGTTCAGCTGACTGACATGCCCCAAATATTGCCAGTGACGACCGAAGACCGCATCGCGCTCGACAGTCGCCGTCGGGCCGTCACGATAAAAAAAGGCCGGGAGGCTGAACATCCGAGGCGATGAGGGCGGCTGGCTCAATGAAAGGCGATCCGACCTGCCGCAGATCGACCGAGACGCACGAGATGTCCGGGCCGCTCGCGCGTGATGTGCCCATCGCGGATCACGGGCTTTCCGGCCACCCAGGTGCCGATGTACCCGTGCGACGTCTGCATCAAGCGCTTGCCGCCCGCAGGCAAGTCGCGCACGAGATGCGGGATCGCGGGCGCGATACGCAAGGGGTCGATGAGGTTGAAGTCGGCGCGCATCCCGGGCGCGATCTCGCCGCGATCGTGCAGACCGATATGACGCGCATTGCGGCGCGTGAGCATTTCGATGATGCGCTCTGGCGCGAGGCGACCATCACTGCGATCGCGTCCCCAGTGGCTCAGCATGAAAGTCGAGCTGCTGGCATCGCAGATCGTGCCGACGTGGGCGCCCGAGTCGGAGAGGCCGTAGAGCGCTCTCGGGTGGTCGAGCATTTCGCGCGCCGTCGCCAGTGACCCCTCGTTGTAATTGAAAATGGGGAAGTGGATGAGGTTGCTGCCGTCGCCCTCGGCGAGGAAATCGTAAATCGCTTCGAGAGCGCTGCACCCGCGCTGACGTGCCTGCGCAAGCAGGCTGCGCGTGACGGGTGGCTCGTAGTCCACATGGCCTTTGCCTTCGGAATCTTTGATGACGAGCGGGAACATGCGGCCCGCGATCATCTCGATGCGCGCAAGCATCAGGTCGACGAGCGGTGGTATCGCGCTGCCGTCACCCGCGAGGCGGCCCGACGTTTCTTTGAGTAGACGCGCCTTGCGTGCAGGGTCACGCAACGCGGCAGCCCGCTCGGGGAGCGGCATCGCTGCGACCTCGATATAGGCCGGAAAGCCCATCAGAGGATGAAAAGTCGTATCGAGCCCGAGGATGACGCCGATGCCGCGAGGGCTCGCCTGCAGCCAGAGCGGCAGCCCGCCGGCGACCGCAGCGTCGGTGCGTGCCCGGATCGCGCGCCACTGTTCG
>JBIJCL010000125.1:0-5757 GCA_044344725.1 Steroidobacteraceae bacterium
GTTGTGATGACTCTTGATGACGTGTGCCTTGCCGGTTTTGCTGCCGGCCGACTCGATGACGTCGGGGTAAATGGTGCCCTGCGCGAGGAATTCGACGCGGTCGCCGGCGTTACCACCAGCGAGTTTGTTGGACTCTTCGTCAAACACCTCGACGAAGAGTCGGCCGATGATCTTGCGCTTGGCTTCGGGGTCGCTGACACCTTTGAGTTCACCGAAGAACCGGTCGGCGGCATTCACGCGGATGACTCGTACACCGAGGTTGCGGGCAAAGATATCCATCACCGCATCGCCTTCGCGATGACGCAGGAGACCGTGATCGACGAATACACAGACAAGCTGATCGCCGATGGCGCGATGCAACAGAGCCGCGACGACCGACGAGTCGACGCCACCGGAGAGACCGAGCAGCACCTTGGATTTTCCGACCTGCGCGCGTACGCGCTCGATGGCATCTTCGATGATGTTGCCGGGGTTCCAGCTCGAGGCGCAGCCACAGATGTCGTGCAAGAACCGAGCGTAAATCCGCTCGCCCTGCTTCGTGTGCGTCACTTCCGGATGGAACTGTAAGGCGTAGAACCGTCGCGATTCATCAGCCATGCCTGCGATGGGCACATCACCCGTCGAGGCGATCGCCGCAAAACCCTCGGGCAGCTCGACCACCTGGTCGCCGTGACTCATCCAAACGTCGAGCAAGCCGTGACCCTCGGCATTGACGCGATCTTCGATGCCTTTCAGCAGCGCCGAGTGATTGCGCGCCCGGACTTCGGCATAACCGAACTCGTGGACGGCACCGGGCTCGACGCGACCGCCAAGCTGCGCCGCCATGGTCTGCATGCCGTAGCAAATGCCGAGCACCGGCACACCGAGCTCGAACACGGCCGCTGGCGCAGCCGGGGCGTTTTTTTGAGTGACGGACTCGGGGCCTCCCGAGAGGATGATGCCCTTCGGCGCAAACGCGCGAACGTCGGCATCGCCGGCATCCCAGGGATGGATCTCGCAATAGACGCCGAGCTCGCGCACACGACGCGCGATCAGCTGCGTGTACTGCGAGCCGAAATCGAGGATGAGGACGCGGTCGGCGTGAATGTCGCGGGCGGTCATGGCCTGCGACTCACGAGATCCGATAGTTCGGCGCTTCTTTGGTGATGGTCACGTCGTGAACGTGCGACTCACGCACGCCTGCCGTCGTGATGCGCACGAAGGACGGCCGGGTCCGCATCTGCTCGATGCTCTGGCTGCCCGTGTACCCCATCGCTGCGCGCAGACCTCCTGCGAGCTGATGCACGATGGCGACGAGGCTGCCCTTGTACGGCACGCGACCCTCGATACCTTCGGGCACGAGTTTCTCGAGTTCGGTCGTCGTGTCCTGGAAGTAGCGGTCGCTCGAACCGTGACGCTCGCCCATCGCGCCGAGCGAACCCATGCCGCGATAGCTCTTGAAGCTCGCGCCTTGGAAGAGCTCGACCTCGCCTGGCGATTCTTCGGTGCCTGCGAACAGTCCGCCGATCATCACGGCGTGCGCACCCGCAGCGATGGCCTTCGCGACGTCACCGGAATAGCGAATGCCGCCATCGGCGATGAGCGGCACATCAGTGCCCTCGAGGGCCGCTGCCACATTCGAGACCGCCGAAATCTGCGGCACACCGACGCCGGCCACGATGCGAGTGGTGCAGATCGAGCCGGGGCCTATTCCGACCTTCACTCCATCGACGCCGGCCTTGACGAGCGCCTGTGCTGCTTCAGCGGTCACAATGTTGCCGGCGATCACCTGCAGCGTCGGCCAGCGCGACTTCACGCGCTCGACCATTTGGATGACGCCGCGCGAATGCCCATGGGACGTGTCGACCACTACCGCATCGACACCCGCCTCGACCAGTGCTGCGACGCGATCGAGCGTGTCGGGCGACGTGCCGACGGCTGCACCCACCCGCAAACGACCGCTACTGTCTTTGCAGGCGCGCGGACGCTCGGTGGCCTTCTGGATATCTTTGACGGTGATCAAACCCTTGAGCTCACTGCCATCACCGACGACGAGGACTTTCTCGATGCGGTGCTTATGGAAGAGCTGCAGCACGTCTTCTTTCGGCGCGTTTTCGGGGACGGTGACGAGTCGCTCTTTAGGCGTCATCACCGACGAGACGGGGTTGTCGAGCTGGGTTTCGAAACGAAGGTCGCGGCTCGTGACGATGCCAACCACCTTGTTGCCCTTCACGACCGGCATGCCGGAGATGCCACGAGCCTTGGTGAGCTCGAGCACCTGACGGATGGTGGTATCGGGCGAAACGGTGATCGGATCGAGCACCACGCCGCTCTCGAATTTCTTGACTCGGGCTACCTCGAGCGCCTGAGCCTCGATGGTCATGCTCTTGTGGACGATGCCGATGCCGCCCTCTTGGGCGATGGCGATGGCGAGGCGAGCCTCGGTCACCGTATCCATGGCTGCCGATACCAACGGCAAGTTGAGGCGGATATTCCGCGTCAGCCGGGTCGACAGATCGACTTCGCGAGGCAGAACTTCCGAATAAGCCGGGACCAAAAGCACGTCATCGAAGGTGAGTGCTTCCTGGAGGATACGCATGCGGGAGGCCGTCCAATGAGCTATTGGACGGCGCATTCTACGCACCCCGGCCGACCCGGTAAACTTGTGCCTTCTCGAAGCCCCGCCTCGCACAGGAACTCCGCTTGCCACCCTCCCCCATCGCCCCGGCAGACCGCGACGTGTACAGCGTCGGACGCCTCAACAAGGAGGTCCGGATGCTGCTCGAGCACGGTATGCCGACGGTGTGGATCGAGGGCGAAATCTCGAACTTTTCGCGCCCTGCCTCGGGTCACTGGTACTTCACCCTGAAGGACCGCGACAGCCAGGTGCGCTGCGCGATGTTCCGCGGTCGCAACGCCCTGCTGAGGTTCGCGCCCGCTGATGGTCAGCGGGTCATCGCCCGGGCTCGGGTCACCCTCTTCGAGCCCCGCGGCGAGTATCAGCTGCAGGTCGAACACCTCGAAGACTCAGGTGTCGGGGCGCTGCGTCGCGAGTACGAACGACTCAAGGCGCGGCTCGAGGCCGAGGGGCTGTTCGATGCGTCGAAGAAGCGACCCTTGCCGACCGTCCCGGGCTGCATCGGTGTCGTGACCTCGCCCACGGGCGCGGCAATCCGCGACATCCTCAATATTTTGGGTCGACGGTTTCCGGCTGCGCGCGTGATCATTTATCCGACTGCGGTGCAGGGCCGGGACGCCGTGCCGCAATTGCTCGAGGCGCTCTCGCTCGCCGCCACCCGAAACGAGTGCGACGTCTTGATCGTCGCTCGTGGCGGTGGCTCCATCGAAGACCTCTGGGCCTTCAACGACGAGTCGCTCGCTCGTGTGATACGAGCCATGCCGATTCCGGTCGTCACGGGCATCGGTCACGAGGTCGATTTCACGATCGCGGATTTCGTCGCAGACTTGCGCGCTCCCACGCCCTCGGGTGCCGCCGAACTCGTCGTACCGGATGGCTCAACGTGGCGCACGGGCTTTGCTCGGCTGGCTCAAAGATTGCTGCAAGCACTGCGTCGACAGCTGCGCAACGACAGCGACTATCTCGTGGCCATGCGCCGCCGCTTGGCGCTCGCGCACCCCGGGCAACGCCTGCGTCAGAATGCCCAGCGACTCGATGAACTCGAGCAGCGTCTCGGCAGTCGAGTGCAGTTGCTCCTCGCAAGTCGAAGGCATCGTCTGCAAACACTGACTACGCGGCTCGCGCGAACCTCACCCAAGGCCGAGGTGCAACGGCTTACGCATCGTCACGCCCTGCTCGATGAGCGCCTGCGTCGTGCGCTGCCTCAGCGACTCGAAGCCTTGCGTCAAACGCTCGCCACACTCGCGCGTACACTCGATGCGGTGAGTCCGCTCGCGACGCTCGATCGCGGATTTGCGCTTGTCACGCGGGCCGCCGATGGCGCTCTGTTGCGCGATGCGGGTGCCGTCAGCGAAGGCGATCTCATCGATGCGCGACTCGCCAAGGGTACGCTCCGCGCGAGAGTCATCGAAAATCTTGGAGAGAAAAAAGAATGATCAAAAGACGGGGGATGTTTTCTGGGCTGATGGGCGTATTGGTTGCGCTCGCTTCGATCGATGCCTCGGGCGTCAGCCAGTTGCCGACTTCGTTATCGGTGCCGGGTGGTGTGGCCATCCTCGATGTGCCCGGAGAACCCTCGAAGCCGCCCGTCGTCACGTTCGAGGGCAATCGAGTGATGGTGGTGCCGAGCGGACAAGGCTGGCGTGCGATCGTCGGGATCCCGCTCGCGCGCGAACCTGGAACGGCGAAAATCGAGATTCGATCGGGTAACGCGACGCTCACCCAGGGCTTCACCATCGAAGGCAAGGCGTATGCGACCCAACGACTTAAGGTGGCGCCGAAGCATGTCGATCTCTCACCGGAGAATGCCGCGCGAGTCGCCGAGGAGCAGCCGCGGATCCGCGAGGCCGTCGGCACCTTCAGCACGGCGCTGCCGTCGACCCTCAAGTTCGAGTCACCCGTACGCGGGCCGCGCTCGTCGTCTTTCGGTCTACGGCGCGTGTTCAACAATCAACCGCGCAATCCGCACTCGGGCATGGATATCGCCGCGCCCGTCGGCACGCCGATCTTCGCCCCGGCACCGGGCAAAGTCATCGAGGTCGGTGACTTCTTCTTCAACGGCAAATCGGTGTTCATCGATCATGGGCAAGGGCTCGTCACCCTCTACTGCCACTTGAGCGACATCGGTGTCACGCCGGGAACCGAAGTCAAAACCGGCGACAAGATCGGTGAGGTGGGCGCGACCGGTCGTGTGACCGGGCCACACCTGCACTGGGGCGTCGCCCTCAACCGCGCTTTCGTGGACCCTGCGCTTTTCCTCGACCTGCCGAGCGCCCCCGCTTCGACGGGTCGGGCTTCGGGCGCCCCCTGAGCCGCACGTAGGGGTTCGAGTCGGAACGAAACTCGACCGCCACGGGCGAAGCAAAGAGATCGAACTCCCGACGAAAGACGTTGGCGAGGTAACGCGTATACGCCTCGGGGACATGCATCGTCTGGTTGCCGTGCACGATGATGCGCGGCGGATTACGCCCGCCTTGATGCGCGTAGCGAAGCTTGATGCGACGACCCCGGACGAGCGGCGGCTGATGCTGCACGATCGCACGCTCCAAAGCCTTGGTGAGCCGCGGCGTCGGGATTTCCGTCATCGCAGCGTCGTACGCCTTGATGGTCGCCGCGACGAGCTCACCGACTCCCGTGCCGTGACGCGCCGAAATGAAATGCACCGGCGCATAGGGGACGAAGTCGAGCTTGAGTTCGAGCAGGCGACGGATCTCCTCGCGTTGCTCCATCGGAATACCGTCCCATTTATTGACGGCGATGATGAGCGCTCGGCCACGCTGCAGCGCGAGTCCGAGCACGTTGGCGTCTTGTTCACCGATGCTGTCGTGCGCATCGACGACGAAAATGACGACATGGGCCGAGTCGATGGCCTGCAAGGTTTTGGCCACACTCGCCTTCTCGACCTCATCTTCCACCTTGCCGCGCCGGCGTACGCCTGCCGTATCGATGAGCGTGAACTCACGATCATCGCGCGCAAAGGGAACGAAGATGCTGTCGCGCGTCGTGCCGGGCATGTCGCTCGCAATGACGCGCTCTTCGCCGAGCAGGCGATTGACGAGGGTCGACTTGCCAACGTTCGGACGTCCGATGATCGCAATGCGAATACGGCCATCATCGGGTGACTGTTCGGCCGCGATCTT
>JBIJCL010000310.1:0-2727 GCA_044344725.1 Steroidobacteraceae bacterium
GCGCGATTTCCTGCACCTGCTCGATCAGAGCCTGCATGCCGAAGGGGTGCAGATCTTCATCGGCAAGGAGTCGGGCTACCAGATGCTCGACGACTGCAGCGTCATCACGGCGCCGTACAGCGCCGGCGACGGCATCATGGGCGTCATCGGCGTGATCGGCCCGACCCGCATGGCCTACGAGCGGGTGATTCCCATCGTCGACGTGACGGCTCGACTGCTCGGCTCGGCACTCAACGCCCGACGCTGATCCCTTGATTAACGGGGTAGACGCCCCATATCGCCCCGAGGGCGAAGTCGCATCGTTTTCGACATTCGCCTTAGGTTTATTAGCTAACTTATTGTTTCGGAAGGGCTTTAAATGGGTCAAAACCCCGAAAACGAGTCGTTCACGCCGTTTGCGGGCTCCGAGGGGGTCTCGGAGCTCGAGCAGCTGCAACAAGCCGTGGCGGCCGCCGAGGCCCAAGCTCAGGCGGCGCGCGATCAGGCGCTGCGGGCCTTGGCCGAGCTCGAGAACGTGCGCAAGCGGGCGCAACGCGACGTCGAAAACGCGCATCGTTTTGCGCTCGAAAAATTCGCGCAAGAACTGCTGCCCGTCAAAGATAGCCTCGACCTTGCCATCGAGAGCGCGGGTCGGGCCGATGCGGCGGCGCTCGTCGAAGGGCAGGCCGCGACGCAGCGACTGCTCATCAAGGCGCTCGAGCGCGGCGGAATCGTCGAGATCAATCCGGTCGGCGAGCCTTTCGATGCCAACCTGCACGAGGCCATCGCCGCGCAGCCCTCGGACACCGCCGAGCCGAATTCGGTGCTGGCCGTGGTCCAGCGCGGCTACACCCTGAACGGGCGTTTATTGCGCGCGGCGAGGGTGATCGTGGCTCGGTCGAGTGGCTGAAGTATCGCAACGCATTGAAATCCCTGACCCCTATCCCCAATTAATCGGTTAACGGAAACCATCGCGGCGGCAAGACCGTCACGGAGAGACATCATGGGCAAAGTTATCGGTATCGACCTCGGCACCACCAACTCCTGCGTCGCCATCATGGAAGGCGGCAAACCTCGCGTCATCGAGAACAGCGAGGGCGATCGCACCACGCCGTCGATCGTCGCGTTCACCAAGGATGACGAAGTACTCGTCGGCCAGTCGGCCAAGCGTCAGGCCGTCACCAATCCTCAGAACACCCTCTATGCGGTCAAGCGTCTGATCGGGCGTCGCTTCGACGAGAAGATCGTCCAGAAGGACATCGACATGGTGCCCTACAAGATCGTCAAGGCCGACAACGGCGATGCCTGGATCGAGGCTCAGGGCAAGAAGATGGCGCCGCCCGAAGTGTCGGCGCGCGTCCTCATGAAGATGAAGAAGACCGCGGAAGATTTCCTCGGTGAAGAAGTCACGGAGGCCGTAGTCACGGTTCCGGCGTACTTCAATGATTCTCAGCGTCAGGCCACCAAAGACGCCGGCCGCATCGCCGGTCTCAACGTCAAGCGCATCATCAACGAGCCGACGGCGGCGGCGCTCGCCTATGGCCTCGACAAGGCCGGTGGTGATCGCAAGATTGCGGTGTATGACCTCGGCGGTGGCACCTTCGACGTGTCGATCATCGAAATCGCCGAAGTCGATGGCGAGCGCCAGTTCGAGGTGCTCTCGACGAACGGCGACACGTTCCTCGGCGGTGAAGACTTCGACCTGCGGGTGATCAACTTCCTCGCTGACGAATTCCAGAAAGAGTCGGGCGTCGATGTGCGTAAAGATCCGCTCGCGATGCAGCGCCTGAAGGAAGCGGCCGAGAAGGCCAAGATCGAGCTTTCCTCGAGCCAGCAAACCGACATCAACCTGCCGTACATCACAATGGACGCGACGGGGCCGAAGCACCTTGCGGTCAAGCTCACGCGCGCCAAGCTCGAGTCGCTGGTGGAGGATCTCGTCAAGCGCACCATCGAGCCTTGCAAGGTCGCGCTCAAAGATGCCGGCTTGTCTGCCTCGGAGGTCTCCGAGGTCATCCTCGTCGGCGGTCAGACGCGCATGCCGCTCGTGCAGAAGCAGGTCAAAGATTTCTTCGGAAAAGAGCCGCGCAAGGACGTGAACCCGGACGAGGCCGTCGCGGTGGGTGCGGCGATCCAAGGTGGCGTGCTCGCGGGCGATGTCAAAGACGTGTTGCTGCTCGATGTGACGCCGCTGTCGCTCGGTCTCGAGACGCTCGGTGGCGTGATGACCAAGCTCATCGAAAAGAACACGACGATTCCGACCAAGCACTCGCAGGTGTTCTCGACGGCCGAGGACAACCAGACGGCCGTGACCATCCACGTGCTGCAGGGCGAGCGCGAGCGCGCGCTCGACAACAAGTCGCTCGGCAAGTTCGACCTCTCGGATATCCCGGCCTCGCGTCGCGGGACGCCGCAGATCGAGGTCACCTTCGACATCGACGCGAACGGCATCCTCAACGTCTCGGCCAAGGACAAGGCGACGGGCAAGGAACAGCGCATCGTGATCAAGGCCTCCTCGGGTCTCTCCGAAGAAGAGATCAAGCGCATGGTCAGCGATGCCGAGGCGCACGCCGATGAAGACCGCAAGTTCCGCGAACTCGTCGAGGTGCGTAATCGTGCCGACGGGCTCGTGCACTCGGTCGAGCAGTCGCTCAAAGATCTCGGCGAGAAAGTCTCGACCGAAGATCGCACCAAGGCCGAGAGCGCGCTCAACGACCTGAAGGCCGTCCTCAAGGACGACGACAAGGA
>JBIJCL010000279.1:0-3011 GCA_044344725.1 Steroidobacteraceae bacterium
AAAAAATCGAGAAGAAGCTCGAGGCGCTGATGCAGGCCTCGGCCAGCATCGCCCAGCAGGCCTACGCCCAGGCGGGCGGAGCCGAGGGGGCGGCCGGTGCCGGAGCGTCCGAGGCCAAGTCGGGCGAGTCGTCGCGCGATGATGTGCTCGACGCCGAGTTCGAGGAAGTGAAGGACAAGGACGACGGCCGCAAGGCGTCCTGAT
The DNA here is from genome assembly GCA_044344725.1 of Steroidobacteraceae bacterium. Lineage (GTDB taxonomy): Bacteria > Pseudomonadota > Gammaproteobacteria > Steroidobacterales > Steroidobacteraceae > UBA964. Next base: position 205 of record JBIJCL010000279.1, read on the forward strand.
CCCCACTTCGTCATGGCCAAGCGCGACTACTACAAGGTCCTCGATGTTCCGAGGAACGCCTCGGAGGCTGACATCAAGAAGGCCTACCGTCGGCTGGCCATGAAATTCCACCCGGATCGCAATCCGGGTGACAAAGAGGCCGAGGAGAGCTTCAAAGAGGCGAAGGAAGCCTACGAAGTCCTCACCGACGAGCAGAAGCGCGCCATCTACGACCAGCACGGTCACGACGGCATCGATGCCGCCCGACAGGGTGGAGGTGCGGGCGGCTTCGGCGGCGCCGACTTCGGCGATATCTTTGGCGAAGTCTTTGGCGATATCTTTGGTGGCGGACGCCGCGGAGGGCGCTCTCAGGTGTTTCGTGGCGCGGACCTGCGTTACGAACTCGAGCTCGAACTGCCGCAAGCGGTGTTTGGTTACACCACCGAGATCGAGATTCCGCGCCTCATGGAGTGCGAGACCTGTCACGGGTCGGGCGCCGCGAAGGGCCACACCCCGACGACTTGCGACCAGTGTCAGGGCTCCGGCCAGATGCGCATCTCGCAGGGCTTCTTTCAGCTGCAGCAACCCTGCAATCGCTGTCGCGGAACGGGTCGCATCATTCGCAATCCCTGCGACACCTGTCTCGGTCAGGGTCGCGTGCGTCGTACGCGCAAACTCTCGGTGAAGGTCCCGGCGGGCGTATCCACCGGCGATCGTATTCGGCTCGGTGGCGAAGGCGAGGCGGGTCGCAATGGCGGGCCTGCGGGCGATCTCTACATCGAGATGAACGTCAAACCGCATCCGATCTTCGAGCGGGAGGGTGACGATCTCTCCTGCGAAGTGCCGGTCAGTTTCGCGACGGCTGTTCTCGGCGGATCGGTGAAAGTGCCGACGCTCGAGGGAGACGTGTCGCTCAAGATTCCGGCCGAGACCCAATCGGGTCGCGTCTTCCGACTGCGGGACAAAGGCGTCAAACCCGTGCGCGGCGGCGATCGGGGCGATCTCTTCTGTCGGGTTGTGGTAGAAACGCCCGTGAACCTCTCGAGCGACCAGCGAGAATTGCTGAAGAAGTTCGATGAGTCGCTGCGAAGCGACGGCCGCGGTCACACGCCCCGCGAAGAAGGGTTCTTCGAAGGCGTGAAACGGTTTTTCGCCGGCAACTGATTTTTAGCCGGTTTCGGAGACGGTCCATGCGCGTGGTCATCGTGGGCGCAGCAGGGCGCATGGGCTGCGCCATTCGCGAGGCGCTCGGTCAGGGATCCGATATCCAGTTGGTCGGTGCAATCGATCGTGAGGCCGATGCCTCGCGCGGCATCTCCACCGATCTCGAATCGGCCCTCGTCAATGCCGACGTCATGGTCGACTTCTCTTCTCCTTCGTCGACGGCCGCCAATCTCGCCGCCTGTGTGCGGCACGGTGTCGCGGCGCTCGTCGGTACCACCGGGCTCGGTGACGAGGCAGAGCGTGCGGCGCGCGAGGCCTCGTCGCGAATCCCGGTGCTCATCGCCGCCAACACGAGTTTGGGCGTTACGCTGCTCACCGAACTCGTCAGGCAAGCTGCCGCGGCGCTCCCGGCGGATTTCGATATCGAAATCACTGAGGGGCACCATCGGAATAAAAAGGATGCGCCTTCGGGAACAGCCCTCGCGCTCGGGCGCGCGGCCGCAGAGGGCCGCGGTCAGACGCTCGAAGCCGTGCGCGGTGCCCCGCGCGAGGGTGACGCGCCGCGCAAGCCCGGTGAGATCGGGTTCTCGGTCATTCGGGCGGGAGATCTCGTCGGGGATCATCTTGTGCTGTTCGCCGGGGAGGGCGAGCGGGTCACGTTGGGTCACCAGGCCACCGATCGGGGCATCTTTGCCAGAGGGGCCCTCCGCGCGGCCCGCTGGCTGGCCGGACGGGCTCCGGGCCGGTACCAAATGGTTGATGTAATCGGTTTAAAAACAAGAACTTAAGGCTTTCTCTGCGGAGATTTTCAAAGTTCAGTTTTTGCCTCTAGGTCCCCCGTTTACCCTCCGAAATTCATGGACAGAAGGGGGGGTAAAAACATAAAATTTCCTTCTAATCCGATAGGCGGGTTAGTCCGTGCAGGGCGGGAGGCGTTCGTAAGAGTGCCTCCCGCTTTGTTCATGCGAACCCGGCTGCAGCGTCGGAGAATTTTGCAAGCAGCAACGGGTGATCTAAGTGTTTGATGCAGTGTTGGCGCTGGCTGACGGGACCCTCTTCCGCGGCCGCTCGATCGGCGCGGCAGGCGAGACCTCCGGAGAGGTCGTTTTCAATACTGCTCTCACCGGGTATCAGGAAATCCTTTCCGACCCGTCCTACTCCAAACAAATCGTCACCCTCACGTATCCCCACATCGGTAATGTCGGCACGAATGCCGAGGACATGGAGTCGGCGCTCGCCTATGCGGCGGGACTCGTGATCCGTGATCTGCCGCCCCGCGCGAGCAACTGGCGAATGCAGGAGACTTTGCCGGAATTTTTGTCGCGACAAGGCGTCGTCGCGATCGCCGATATTGACACCCGTCGACTCACTCGCATCCTTCGCGAGGGCGGTGCGCAGTCGGGCTGCATCGTCACCGGCAAGCCGGGCGATGCACTCGAGAGCCTAGAGCGCGCGGCGCTCGCGGGTGCTCGCGCGTTCCCCGGCTTGAAAGGCATGGATCTCGCCAAGGTCGTCTCGACCCGCGATCGCTTTGATTGGACACAAGGCAGCACCTTCGATGCGCCGCCGCCTCGCACGACGGACCACCGTCCGTATCGCGTGGTGGCCTACGATTACGGCGTGAAGCACAACATCCTGCGCTTGCTCGTCGACGCGGGCTGCGC
>JBIJCL010000174.1:0-4678 GCA_044344725.1 Steroidobacteraceae bacterium
CGCACGATTGGCTTCGAGCGTGTTGAGTTGCTCAGGGTTCAGCAGGCCGCGCGCATTGCTCTGGAACGCTTGCTGCTGCACACGAAGTTGGCTTCTTGCACTCTCGAGGTCTTGTCGCGCTCGCGCCGTGATCGACTCGTAGTTGGGGTCGGTACGCGGTGTGTTGGCGAGCGTTTGCTGCGCGGTGCGGATTTGAGCCCTTAGACCCTCGGTCGCCTGCCGGTGGTTCTCACGGAGCGAACGCAACTGGGCTTTCTGAGAGTCGCTTAAATCGAGATCGTTGAGCGCGGACTCGAGTCGACGGGAGTCCCGATCGCTTGCGCGGCTCGAGTCGCCGCCGACGCCTTGGGCGGTCACGGGGCTGATCGTCCCGGTGATGGCGATTGCGATGACGAGTGGCGCGAAGAAATACTTTGTGGTCTTCATGGAAGTCTCCAATGGGGCGCGACGGGGCGCTGGTGTACGGAATTTGACCAGAGGCTTCCGTGAAAATTCGTCAACGGATCCCTCAGAACAGGTAAAGATTCGTCAATCTTTCGGGGGTGCAGCCGATGGGATACAGTCGAGGCAGATGAAATCCAAAATTCTCGGTTTTTCTGGCGCTCGACGTTGGCTCGCGGTTTGCCTGCTGGCGCTTGGGGTGCTGTCGGTTACGGCAGCCGATCGACCAGCAGGCAGCGATCGCCATGTCTACGTCGTTCCGGTCGAAGGCATCATCGATCTTGGCCTCGCCCCCTTCATCAAGCGGGTCACCGATCAGGCGGCGAGCGACGGCGCTGCGGCCGTGGTGCTCGAAATCAACACCTTCGGGGGTCGGGTCGATGCTGCGGTGCTGATCCGCGATGCGCTGCTCGAGAGCAAAGTGCCGACCGTCGCCTTCATCAACAAGCGTGCGATTTCCGCGGGGGCCTTGATCGCGCTCGCGAGCGAAAAGATTTACATGACCGACGGTGCAACCGTCGGGGCCGCTCTGCCGGTGCAGGGCGGCTCGCCAGGCTCCGCTCCGCAGCCTGTCGAAGAAAAGACCATCTCCTACCTGCGCAAAGAATTCAGTGCGACGGCGGAGGCGAGGGGGCGTCCGACCCGTCTCGCTGAGGCGATGGTGGATCCTGATGTCGAGATCGCCGGAGTCATCGCAAAGGGCAAGTTATTGACCCTCACCACCGATGAAGCAATCGAGCAGAAACTCATCGACGGAAAAGTCGCCGATCTCGAGCAGATGCTCGGAACGCTCGGGCTCTCGGGAGCCGAATTGCGTACGGCCGAGGAGTCGTGGGCGGAGACGATCGTTCGGTTCTTGACGAATCCCGTGGTGAGCTCACTCCTTATTACTGTCGGCTTGCTCGGGGTCATCACCGAAATCCGCACCCCCGGCTTCGGCTGGCCGGGTTCGATCGGCCTGGCATCGCTCGGGCTGTTTTTCTGGGGACATTGGTTGGTGCAGCTGGCGGGTTATGAAGAACTCCTGCTCTTCGGACTCGGGGTGTTGTTGTTGGCCGTCGAGGTGTTCGCCTTCCCAGGCTTCGGGGTTATTGGCGCACTTGGCGTGGTGAGTTTGCTCGCAGGGCTTGCGCTGAGTTTGCTCGGGCCGGGTTCGACCGCCGGGGTGATCGTGAGCGTGCTCACCCGACTCGTCATGTCGTTGTTGGTGGCTGTGCTGGCCGCGCTCGCTTTGCTGCGGTTTTTACCGCGTACGCCCTTCGGTCGGAAATTGGTGCTCGAAACCGGAATGACGGCCGAACAAGGTTATGTGTCGGCGCCCGAGGACGAGGTCAAATTACTGGGGCTTTCGGGTGTCGCAGTATCTCCCCTGCATCCTTCGGGGCTCGCCTCGATCGAGGGCCGTCGCATCGACGTCGTCTCGGAAGGCGAATATATCGATGCAGGGGAACCGATCGTCGTGATTCGAGTCGATGGCAATAGGGTCGTCGTTCGCAAAGGAGAGGGGTAAAAAATGGACGCCACAGGACTCGTCGGCTTGTTCGGCACCGGCACCATATTGCTGTTTTTGCTGGTTGCGCTGTTCATCGTTCTTTATTTGGTGCCGATCCCGCTGTGGATCGCGGCGTGGGCCTCGGGTGCCTACGTGGGGCTCACCACGCTCGTGGCCATGCGTCTGCGACGCGTGCCGCCCAACATCGTGATCAACGCCCGCATCAGCGCCGTCAAAGCGGGGCTCGACATCACGCTCAACGATCTCGAGGCGCATTTCCTTGCAGGCGGTAACGTCGGTCGTGTCGTCAATGCGATGATCTCGGCGGACAAGGCGAGCATCCCGCTGACCTTCAAGCGCGCGGCGGCCATCGATCTTGCCGGCCGCGACGTGCTCGAAGCCGTCAACATGTCGGTGATCCCGAAGGTGATCGAAACACCGAAGATCGCAGCGGTTGCCAAAGACGGCATTCAGCTCATTGCTGTGTCGCGCGTCACGGTGCGCACCAACATCGATCGTCTCGTCGGCGGTGCGGGCGAAGAAACCATCATCGCGCGAGTCGGCGAGGGCATGGTGAGCACCATTGGCTCGGCGGCCACTCACAAGAGCGTGCTCGAAAATCCCGACCATATCTCGAAGCACGTGTTGTCGAAGGGGCTCGATGCCGGAACGGCGTACGAGATCCTGTCCATCGACATCGCTGACGTCGACGTCGGCAACAACATCGGTGCGAAGTTGCAGATCGACCAAGCGAATGCCGACAAACAAATCGCCCAAGCGAAGGCCGAAGAACGTCGTGCCATGGCGGTTGCGCTCGAACAGGAAATGCGAGCGCGCGTGGTCGAGGCGGAAGCTGAGGTGCCGCGTGCGATGGCCGAGGCCTTCCGCAGCGGCAACTTGGGCGTGATGGATTACTACCGCATGCGCAATGTGCAGGCGGATACGGCCATGCGTGATTCGATCGCCGGCACGACCGACGACAACGCGCCGACGCCGCCCACGACCCGCTGACGAATCGAGTCGAGTTCATGGACTTCGAAGATCTCATCGTCGGAATCATCGCCGGTGTCGCGTTCCTCTGGCAGGCCGTGGTGTGGCTCAAAGAGCAGTTCGAAAAGCCGCAGAGTGTTCCTGTGCCGAGCGTGCCCAGACGAGCATCGGAGCCGGTAGCGGAGTCCGAGCGCGTCGAGTTCGTCACGGCACCCGTCGAGTCACCGAAGATGTCTCGAGCGGTCGTGCCGGTCGCGATGAGTTTGCCGACTGCGGCGGAACGAGGACGGCGCTTGCGTCGGCAGCTGGGGCTCGATCAGCGCAATGCGCTCAAGCGCTCGATTATTTTGATGACGGTTATCGGACCGTGTCGCGCTAACGAGCGCGGCACGGGCAACCACCATTCGTGAGGAAACCAACCATGAAGAAATTTCTGATGATGACGATTGCGGCGGGCGTGCTCACGGCCGCCTCGGCTTTTGCCACCTCGGGTGATGCGGCGCTCAAGCAGGCGGTAGCGGGCGAGTGGCGCTCGGCCGACGACAAAGCGCGTGATGTCGAGCGGCAACCCGTCGACAGCTTGATGTTTTGGGGGCTCAAACCCGGCGCCAGCATTCTCGAAGTTCAGCCGGGCGGCGGTTGGTGGACGCGCATCCTCGCGCCCTATGCAGCTCTCACGGGTGGGCGTTACACCGCTACGGCGGCCGATCTCAACAATCCGCAGCTGAGCGATGCCGCCCGTAAGGGACGCGCCGATTTTGCTGCGCGTTATGCGGACGAAAAAGTTTACGGCAAGGTCGAACTCGTCAACTGGGGCGCAACGGCGGCACCGCTTCCGGCAAACAGTTACGACTTCATTTTGTTGTCACGCGTGATTCACGGCTGGATGCGGACGGAGGGTGCGCTCGAGCGTAATCTCGCGAGCGTCGCCGGTTCTTTGAAGCCGGGCGGTGTCCTCGCCGTCGAGCAACATCGCGGCAATCCCGGGCCGCAAGATCCGAAGGCCGAGAGTGGTTATGTCACCGAGGCATTCGTCATCGAGGCGGCCAAGAAAGCGGGGCTCCGCCTTGCGGGTCGCTCTGAGGTCAACGCGAACGCGAAGGACACCAAGGACCATCCGTTCGGCGTGTGGACTCTTCCGCCCACGCGCATCACCGTACCTTATGGTTCGGGTAAGGCGCCGGATCCGACCTTTGATCGCAGCAAGTACGATGCGATCGGCGAGTCCGATCGTATGACGTTGCGATTCGTTAAATAACGAGAGACATCGCCAGTGCTGAGGCGACGTCCTCACGATGAGGTCGTCGTCTCACATCTTTCTATTAGACGCTGCTGTTTATCTTTATCCGTTCGCCATGCTACGGTTTCGGGAGGGGTCGTAGCAGGGCGTCGTCGGTGTCTAAGTTAAAAGTTGAGTTTTGGCCTAAGCCATTGAAAAGGGTGTTCGGGTCACTCTTTATTACTCTGGCTTCGCTGTGGCCGACATCTTTTTCCCCCGCCCTCGCGCAGAGTGCCGCTCCGCCCTCGATCACGTTCTCTGCGTCCGCCCGTGAAATCGCAGTCGGTCGTACGACCCGACTGTCGTGGACGACCACTGGGGCGCAGCGCTGCGTCGGTAGCGGTCCGGGCTGGAATCAGACCTATGAGGGGACGGCGGCTGCGCGGGGTAGCTTCACGACGGGAGAGCTCAAAGCCCGCACCAACGAATTCAGCTTCACCTGTACCGGTGCCGGAGGCACGAGCGTTCAGAGTGTG
>JBIJCL010000127.1:0-5708 GCA_044344725.1 Steroidobacteraceae bacterium
CACGTCAGTGATCGTCACGTTACCGGTGTTCCTCACCGTGATCGTGTAGTTGATCGGATCGCCCACCTTCACGCCGTTCGGCGTTGCCGCGGTCTTGACTACATCCAGCGCAGGCGCACTCGAGACGCTCGTGACCGTCTCGTCGTTGGTCGTGTTGCCATCCGTATCATCGCCGTCATCTGACTGATCGGATACCGTTGCATTCGATGGATCTTTACCACTCGCTATCGCCGAGTTCCTGACGCCTCCAGCGTTGATCACGGCCTGTGTGATCGTGAAGCTTGCGGTGTAGGTCAGCGTCTCACCCGGCGGCAGCGACGTGGCCGTCGCGCCATTGGTCCCCGAGCTGAACGTCGGGCCACTCGTGAGCGTCAGTGCACCACCCTTCGCATCGGTGAGCGTATCGGCGACCGTCACGTCGGTGATCGTCACGTTACCGGTGTTCCTCACCGTGATCGTGTAGTTGATCGGATCGCCCACCTTCACGCCGTTCGGCGTTGCCGCGGTCTTGACTACATCCAGCGAGGGCAGACTCTGGGCCGTCACAGTTGTTGTGGTACTCGCACAGTCGCTCGACGTGCACGTTGTGCCAGGCAATGGGGGCGTACCGCCTCCCGTCGGATCGACAGATGCGTAGTTGGTGATCGAACCCGCGGTGCTAGGCGCAGTTGCGGTTATCGTGAAAGACGCCGTGCCGTTTTTCGCAATTCCGTTTGCGAGCGTCACACTGCAAGTGAGTAACGCACCCGCCCCTGATGGCAAAGGCCCACAGCTAACTGACGAGACCCCCGAACCTTTAATTACCGCCGTCGCCACCACCCCGGCAGGTAGTTGGTCGCTCACCGTAGCCGAGGTACCCGTATTGTTCTGTCCCGAATTCCCCAGCGTGATCGTGTAGGTGAACGAACCATTGGTATCTACAGAGCTCGTTGAACTCTTCGTGAGCGTAAATTTTGGATCATTGTTAAGAACCGAATTCAATGCGGTATCAACGGGATCGCTACTCGTTCCGTAGGTTCCCCCTTCAGTGAATACCGACGTGTACCCAGAACGAACTAGGAGATAGGCAGCTTCGCCGGAGTCCCCCGTTCCAATTTCCCCATCGCTCCCCGCTGCGTAAAAGTAGAATCCCTCGATGGTGCTACCCGACTTGAATAATCGGCTGACCATTCCGGGAATCGAGACCGACGCGCCATTCGCCGCGACGTATGACAGTACGCCGTTGACGTTATTTCCCGTAAATAATGGCGCCTCCGGCGGAGTAGACGTAAACCGAAACACCGTGCCGGATATACGCTGAATGTTTGCGAGATTTTGCGCTTCTTCCGATAGCGCCGACGGTGTTCCCGTATAAAGCTGAACGAATGAAATCTGCGCAGCACTGGCAAATTGACCCGCCGACGCGAAGAAAAATATCGCCGTTGCGATGACCTTCCGGATCGACCGACGCAACGTGTTAAGACCATTTTCAAAACTAGACATCGGTGGTTTTTTCCAATTTCCGAGGAGCGTTCGACCGAGCCCGGAAATCGGACAAGAGCACGAACTCTGAGCGATTACGCTCGCCGTTATTCAATCTATTTGCTTAGTCCCACCCCTCGAAGCCCCTCAGGTACCGCGAGAGAGCCCAGACCTCAAAAAGGCGGAAGTCTAGACAGGACAAACTTGCTCAGGAATACGACCAATGGATGATGTGCATTAGTTGTATTCGAGCGTTACTCTTACGTTCGATGCCGAGACCGACCGAGCTTTTTCAATGATCGGAACCGTTCATCTCGTAGACGATGACGAGGGGCTTCGCGCCACCTTGGCGGAGGCGCTTCAGTCCTACGGTTTCGAGGCAGTTACACATGAGTCAGTTGAACGCTTTTTTATCTCATATGTGCCTCGGATTCCTTCTGTCATCCTCGTCGACATGCGCATGCCGATTCAATCGGGACTTGATCTGATAAAACGCGCACGGGAGGCCGGTATTTTGAGTCCGATCATCGTGCTGAGCGGAGAGTCCACGGCACCTGAGGCAGTTGAGGCAATGAAAAACGGTGTGGCAGAGTTCATCTTCAAACCCGCTCCGCTCGCACGGATTCTCACTGTCGTCGAAGCCGCAATGGCACGACACCTCGAAGTTGCTAACGATCGGCAGCTGGCGCAGCAGTTTCAGCGTCGCTATGCCACGCTGACACCACGCGAACGAGATCTGTGCCCTTATCTAGCGCGAGATGAGAAAATTAAAACGATCGCTGCAGCGCTAAATATCAGCCAACCGACTGTCAAAATTCACAAATCCAGGGTGCTCAAAAAGCTCGGCGTTGCTTCGCCGGCAGAGCTTGCGATCAAACTACTGAAATTCGGTTCGACTCACGTTGCACCAGAGGAAGAGAACAGCTGACCTCTGTACCACCATCGCGATGCGAGACGGCCAGCATGCCGCGCCAAGACGCTAAAATTTGGCGGGATAAAACAAGCCCTAAACCCATACCGCCCCGTTTTGTGGTCTTCGAAAGAGTCTTGAGCGTCGAATCAAAATTCTCAGGGAAACCTGATCCGTTATCCCAAACGTCGATCCGCAATAAAGCAACTTCCGAAGTCACACACCGTTTGACACGGATCTCGAGTTTAGGCGCGGGGAGACCGTCAGCCGAAGCACCCGTCTTCAATGCAGCGAAGGCGTTTGACGAGAGATTGAGTATCACGCGATTGAGCAATACGGCGTTAACCAAGATACCGTGCGTCGACGGAAAGTCATCACTAGAGATCGATAGCCATACCCGATCCACCTTCGCCTGTGACTCGATGATAGGCCGTACGACCGACAGAACGTCTTTTGCAGCGACAAATGCCGCAGGAGATGGCGTGTCTACGAGAAGCGAGCGCACAGCATGGATAACATTGCTTGTTTCGACGGCATTTTCTCGTATCTCGTGCAGTGTCGCGCGAATTCGACCCTCAATTGCGGTCGACTCGGAGGCTAAGTGCTCAACTTTTGTTAGGATTCTCTGAACGGGCTGACTCAGTTCGTGAATGACTGCCGCATTAAAAACGCCGACATTATTGAGCGTCTCGAATCGAGAATTGATCATGATGAGCTCGTCACGCTCTCGCACTAATTTAGACATTTCTTCTGCGAGCGACTCGGCGGTCTTTCGTTTTTGCCGCTCTGTTGCACGAGAGACCTCCGCCACCATTTCCGCCCTCTTCGTCTCGTCAACGGTGTAGGACCAGTACCCAATACTGAACAACATCACCCATAGAATGTTTGCTAGATAAACGAAAACTTCAGCGGTACTGCCCAGACTTGGCTGGAGTACGACTCCTGCGATCGCAGCCGCGAGAGCCTGCGACACATTCGCCGACAAAACGACGACAACCGCCACGCCCATTGATATCAAGCCCCGGCTCGGTCTCTGCAAGTACAAGGCAAAAAGATTACCGAGTAACGTGACTTGCAATAGCGCCATGAAAGAGTGGTGTACGACAAAACCAACCTCACCAAGCCGCAACTCCAAAATCACTGAAAGAGGTACGACAATGACAGCGATAACCCAAAGTGCCGTGTCAAACCTTCGTTTTCGTTTGCTTGCCCGTCGGACAAACTCGTTCATGAGCAGAATCGCGGGATAAACCAGCGCTCGGATCACGACTGTGAGCCAAGGCGACGGCAGATCTGGCTTGAAGAGATATACGGCAGCGGCAGCGGCGAAAAATCCGGTACCCGTCAAGTAGAGCAGGCTGAACTCGTTTCTTCTTGGTCCAGACACGACCCAACTCAGAAACGGCAATCCCGCGATTACTGTCAGGACGATTACGTTCTGGTAAACCGCGCTCATGCCTCAACTATGAACCGAGTGTGGGTTCGCCGCTACCCGTGCTTGCGGGGCTTTGCCCCACTCCGAAAGCCCTTGACCAGCCGGATGCCAAGCGGACGCCCTCGCACGTTGACCTCGGCCAAATGTTTGAGAACGTGCTCGGGAATCGCCGCCGGGAGCCGTACGAAGGAATGGTCGTCTCGGATATCGATGCCGTTGATCTCACTTCCGTGCAAGTCACCCTCATGGGCCAACGCCCCAACGATGTTTCCAGGCTGAACGCCGTGGCGACGCCCCACCTCGAGCCGGAAGATCGCCTGAGGGCCCTCGGGACGCCGTGGCCTCGAGCTCTTACGCTCGATCGACTCGAAGTCTGCCCGAGGTTCGCGATCAGGTTCCGCCACGCTCTCGGACTCCGCCGAGCGCTTGGTGATGAACAGTGATCGACCGGATTTGGCGAGCGAAGCAAGCGCGGCGGCCACATCGAACACGTCCGATCCGCTTTCACGAACGAACTCCTCGATGACCCCGCGGTACGGCGCCAGATCCTGCGATCCGATGATCTCCGAAAGTTCTTTTTTGAACTTCTCGGCGCGTCGCGCGTTGACGTCTTGGATCGACGGCAGATTCATCGGTTCGATGGGTTGCCGCGTTGCGCGTTCGATGATGCGCAGCATGTTTCGCTCACGCGCCGAGATGAACAGGATCGCCTCACCAGAACGCCCCGCACGGCCCGTTCGACCGATGCGGTGCACGTAAGACTCACTGTCGTGGGGTACGTCGTAATTGACGACATGCGTGATGCGCTCGACGTCGAGGCCACGGGCGGCCACATCGGTCGCGACCACGATGTCGATTTTTCCGCTCTTGAGTGCGGCGATGGTCCGCTCACGCTGGGTCTGGAGAATATCGCCGTTCAAAGCGGCCGCCGCGAAACCGCGCGCCTCAAGCTTTTCGACGAGCTCGACGGTGGAATGTTTGGTTCGCGCAAAGACGAGCATCGCATCGAAGGGTTCGACCTCGAGCAGTCGGGTCAACGCATCGAGCTTGTGCATCCCGGAGACGAGCCAGTACCGCTGTCGGATGTTGGCTGCGGTCGCCGTCTTGGAGCGAACCGTAATTTCACGCGGGTCGCGAAGATGCTTCTGAGCGATGCGCTTGATGGGCCCCGGCAGCGTGGCCGAAAACAAAACGACCTGACGCTCGGGCGGCACGAGACCCAAAATATGGTCGATCGCGTCGACGAAACCCATCTGCAGCATCTCGTCAGCCTCGTCGAGGACGACGGAATTGATGGTCTTCAAGCTGAGCGTGCCGCGATCGAGGTGATCGATCACTCGACCCGGCGTGGCTACCACCACGTGCACACCGCGACGCAGTGCATCGAGTTGAGGCTTGTAGCTCTGTCCGCCATAGATCGGCAGCACATGCAGCCCCGGCATATGGCTCGCATATTTTTGACAGGCCTCTGCGACCTGGATGGCGAGCTCGCGGGTCGGAACCAAAACGAGCGCCTGCGGTTCACGACGCGCCACATCGATCTTCGAGAGCACAGGTAGCGCGAAGGCCGCCGTCTTTCCCGTGCCGGTCTGCGCCTGACCGATGAGATCGTGCCCTTCGAGCAAAACCGGAATGGTCGCTCGCTGGATGGGCGATGGCGTTTCGTAGCCGACGGCAGCGAGCGCAGTAACCAGGGACTTGGGAAGCCCGAGGTCGGCGAAGGTTACGTCAGATTGTGCAGAATCGTTTTGGGTCATGGAGAACTCGGAGGGGCGGCAGAGCGACCCTGAGACTCTCGAGACGCTTGAAAATTGGTAGCGGGGGTAGGATTTGAACCTACGACCTTCGGGTTATGAGCCCGACGAGCTGCCAGACTGCTCCACCCCGCACCAGTAGGGGCGC
>JBIJCL010000128.1:0-5689 GCA_044344725.1 Steroidobacteraceae bacterium
TCTGGCGGAGGATCGACTGCCGTTCCTCGGCCTCCAGGCCGGACTCGATCTGCGGGGCGCGACGATGGCGCGATCCGCTTTCAGGCTCAAGTCGAACTGGGGCGACACGATCATCGATGTAGGGATGGATCGCTATGTCGCCGCGCTGTTCAAGACAGGAGAGAAATTCGACGACACGTCGCTGGCGCGCATCGGCGGCGCGATGGTCACCGCTCGCCGGATCGTTGTGACGCACGAGCATCCGGATCATCTCGGCTATTTGCCCAGGTCCAAGAGCTTGGACCAGCTCATCCCGAAACTGAGGCTGACGCGCGAACAGATCGAAGCGACGGCGCAATACATGGAAGACGGGCGGGTTCCAGAGGCGTTTCGCGGCGTCGATCCAGTACCGTCGAAGGGCTTCACCAGTGTCGCACCCGGTGTTGTGCTGATCCCTGCGCCCGGGCATACGCCTGGCAGCGTGCTGTTCTACGTCCACATGGCCGATGGGCGAGAGGTCCTGTTCGTCGGAGACATCGTCTGGACGATGTCGAACATCCAGGATGAAACCGGCCGTTCGAGGCTGGTGCAAGGCGTGTTGATGCAGACATCGGAGGACCGACCCAAGACATATCAGGTGCTTCGTTGGCTGATCTCGTTCATGGATCAGAATCCTGACGTTCTCGTCGTGCCATCCCACGATGATGTCTATCTCCGCAAACTGATCGCATCTGGCAGGCTTGTTAAGGGCTTTGGTCCGCTTCAGCCCTGATCCAGCTTTCGGGCAGACACTCGGGGCAGACACCGGATGATCGCAAGCCGTCGATCGACAGGGGTGTCGGACTCACTCAAGGAATTGCGGCACCGGCCGTCTGAGACAAGAGTCCCGGCGATATCGCAGCCCATTTATTTGTAAGACTGGGCCCGCTTGGATTCGAACCAAGGACCAAGGGATTATGAGAAGACAGGACCAATTCAATCCCATTGGCCATCAATCACTTACGCACTCCGAAATTCCGTGTGTAAGAGAATGTGTATGTAACAAACGTGTTTTTGACGTATTTTTCTGGGGTTTTTGACACTCTTGACCTACAACGTCGAATAGCAGATTACCTACTCCTCAGATAACAGGTAAACACTTTTCTTTGAGCGATAAACGAGTCGTCAAAAACGAGGATTGACGAACCCGCGCAGTCACCGCGTGGAGCGTCCCGAATGTCGTTTAAACGACATTTACCTGCGTAACAGGGATGGCCTCGTAGAAGATCTGATACAGCATCGCATCCACGACTGTGAATCGGATCTCCTGCAGGTGGCTAAGATTGGGAGCCAGCTGAAAGGCGGTTTTCACGAGTATCGGTACCGCCTCATCGATCGGATATCCATAGATCCCCGTCGATATCGCCGGTACGGCGAGGCGCCGTATCTTTTGAGCGTCGGCAAGCCGCACCGCGCTCTCTAATGCCCTAGCCAAATTGGCGGGAGGATTCGGGTCTTCGTGGTACTTCGGTCCGCGGGTATGGAAGAGTTTTGCCGTAATCTCGAACCCTGGCGAGGCGATGGCTTCCCCGAGCCCGAGCGGTGCCAACGGACGGGTGTAACGCTCGAGTTCTGGTCCGGCGGCTTTATAGATCGCGCCGCAGACACCGCCGCCTGCGATGAGATACGCGTTAGCGGAATTGACCAGGCCGTCGCAGTCGGTCTGCTTGAGGATATCCCCTAAAACTACGGTGACCTGAGCGGTCGCTTTCAACCCGCGCCCTCTCTAAGAGGATGTTTGACCTGCCGGCTGATCCGCTCGCCATGATCCGGAGTAGATCACCTCACAGGCAGGACCGTACAACGTGCCCTCGCCATGACGCATGTCGTCCTTCCATGCGCCCTGATAAATCTGGCCGTTCGAGTAAAAGAACGTCCCTTCGCCGTTCCGCTGACCCGACGAGTAAGTGCCTCGAAAAGTGACGTAGTTGTCGATCGTGGCGGCTGCGACGAGGTGTAACTCGAAAAGACATTCGCACTCATCTCTGGTGTTCTCAAGGCAGGGCGCGCTGACCGGCTTCGTCATCGGCGGAGCGAGCATGGCTTTGCTCGGGGGCTCACGTCCAATGACACACCCACCCACACCCCATCCGTCAGGCGCGCCGTGCTTCATCGAACCCGACCAATAGCAGAACGGATACTCTGCAGCGATCTCGATGTCTTGTCCGATGTTATGACTCGGTATCGGTAACGCCACGAAGCCAATCGCGGCGACGAACAAAAGTATCGCGTACTGCACGTCTTTACTCCGTCTCGACCTTACACACTGACTTCATCACGCGCTTCAATAACTGATCGCGCGACAGCGAGGTATTGGCGGAGGGAAGCGCGGTCTCCGAGGGGAGCATCAGCGACGCCACCTGTGCATGACGTGCGTAGTTGACGAGCTGCATCGGGCTACCCGATCCGTCTTCCTCGATCGACGAATCGATCACGCCGATCACCTTACCGGAATACGACACGACCGGTCCGCCGGAGCTCCCCGGCTGAATGGGGATCGATACCTGTAGCAAGGTCGGCTCCTGCGAAGGACCAGAGAGCGAGGTGACATTACCCTCCGTGAACTTCGCCTCGGCACCGAGCATCTTGGGGTTCGGGAATCCGATCGTGAACGCCGACATGCCGACCGAGATGTCACTCGATTCACCGAGGGGCAGCCACTCAGGGGTAGACACCTTGGTTCGTAGGAGTGCGAGATCGTTGTCGGAAGATTCGCGCAGTACGTCCGCCTCGCCTTTTCGGCCATCCGGAAAGACCACCGCGATTTTGGTTGCGTTATCAACCACGTGATACGAGGTCAGTAATAAACCATCCGGCGATATGGCGAAACACGTGCCGGTCCCGGTCACAGGATCGTCGTACTGAAACTGCGACACAGCATAGGCGCAGCTCGATGCGTTACAACTTGGCATGCGCACCTTGAGCACGAGCTTGTTGGTCTTGCCAGATTCAAGATCGACTCGGGGGGTGTCGTCTTCCCCTTCATCGAGTTCCATCAGCCGGCCATCTGCTGTGACGATACGCAGATCGAGATCTGCACAAGCCCGATCGCAGGCTGCAATCACGGTGGCGTCATGCGCACCTGTGATATCGAGCGGGATCGTTGTTTCTTCACCATGCCCGAGTCGCCCGACGTATACCGTGCCGATCTGCCGAATGGTCCGGTCACGGCTATCGGCCTTTGCCTTGAGCCACCCACTGTAATCCGCCATCTGTAGCCGCGCCTGATGCTCGCTAGAACTGACGTAAGAGTCGCAGCCTGCTATCAGAGCGACTGACACCAGAATCGAAATAATGCAGTGCTTCACAGCTGATGTAT
The DNA here is from genome assembly GCA_044344725.1 of Steroidobacteraceae bacterium. Lineage (GTDB taxonomy): Bacteria > Pseudomonadota > Gammaproteobacteria > Steroidobacterales > Steroidobacteraceae > UBA964. Next base: position 3,338 of record JBIJCL010000128.1, read on the forward strand.
TTCTCGAACGTGCATTTTGAATGTTTCGATATCGATCTGCTGTCCATGCAACACGGTGAACGGATGTAGTTCTCTTGGAGGCGCGACACCGTAGTTATATGCCAGATCGAGATCAGTCCAAATCACGCAGGGATTACCATCGACGAGGTAGAAGTCCGGGTTGCCGTCGAGATCGCGTTCTAGACGCTGCGCCATTGTCGGTTCAACCCAATCATCCGGTCGTTTTGTGTACCCACCAATGAACGGCTCGTCTGATGTGAGCAGATCATCGAAGAGGATGGTGGGTCCGTCTTTCCGAAACTTATTTTCTTCCATCAGCAAAACCCTAAGCGACGACTAGCTCAAGCTTTGATACGGATTTGGCGCTGGCGCATTTAAAGTCGAGCTAGTTACAGATTTGCTCCCATGCGCCATCTACGCACCGCCCGATACGACAACCGAGTTCCGGCAAAGGCTTGAGACCGCAAGAGAGCGAGGGTGTCCTGTCGCATATCTGCTCCCACGAACCGTCGATGCACCGACCTATCCGGCAACCTAGATTCGGGAGCGGCTTGATCCCACAGGATAGCGCGGGATTCTGGTCACATATTTGCTCCCACGCACCATTCACACAACGCCCGATTCGGCAGCCGAGCTCAGGAAGCGGTCTAAGCCCGCAACTTGCGGACTGTGCGGACACGTCCGTGGTCGGCGTGATTGAACCTATACCGACCATTACCAGCGCGATCAACAATCGAAGTAACGTCATAAGTTTTTTCTCACGGGAAACTTTTATATCAGTCTCGCCAGGCTTCTAATATTTGGCCGTCAGTGATCGTATCAATCTCATGAATCACAATTAACTTGTAGTCTCTCAACTGACGAAAGAATTCGGGTTCTGAACGCACGATCGGTAGCCACGTCGTCTCAGGGCCTGCCTGACCATGAATTTCGGTATAGCCACCGATCACAACGTCTCGACCTTTTCTATCCTGAATCGTGCAATAGACGATCGAGGGGGTTACACAATCATCTACCTCCTCTGCTAGATGGGACATCATCTCTCGAGCAAATGCCAATCGATCGCTATCCGCGATTGGTTCGTCATCCTCAAGCCCGACATGGCTGCGCAGCTCCGGGTCGTCCAAGTATCGCTCGGAGAAGAGTTCAAAATTAAAGGCGATCAAATCATTCGAGGCGCTGAAAAGATCGTCCCATCCGTCGATCTCAAGGTACTCGTGAAGCGCTTTCAATTCGCCGCTATCGGATCGATGGTTGAGGAAGCCCTCGATCACCGCATCGACGCTTTTTTGGAGTGCCTCAGGGACTGCGATCAAGGTCATGACCGTCGGGCTCCCAACACTTAAGACGTTCCACGCTCGTGATGCCTCTTTCGGTATTCGTCGATTAAGGACAATACCGTCAGCGCATAGGCCCGGCAGCCTTCCTGATACTCCGTCTGCGACCAAAGGCCTGCTTCGTATTCGTTTACGCACTGTGAGGGTTTAGTGATCTTGACGCTACGCGCGTGATCAAATCCGCGCTCGAAGACATCACACGCATCTCGGCAATCGGAATCTTTCGTGACGCCGAGGTAGGTCATTCCATGCAGTGCGACATGAGCGCGTTCAATCGCCGCTACCTGATCGAACGCGGTGATGGGTGGCGGCAGATACCCGTCGTCCTCGACCTGTGCGCATCCCGAGACGACCAGGGCAATTAAGGACGCTGAAATGATGATCATTAGTCGCATGCTTTAACGCTCCGCATATTTACCGGCCGCCGCATCTAGCGCTTCGCCGACGGTCTTTCGTAAGGACGCCGGCCCGAGCACTTCGACGTTGGGGCCATGCCGAAGGATGTCCATCACGAGCTCGGGCTCGTGTTTGTAGGGGATGCGCAGGATCACCCCGCCGTCTTTTTGCGGTTCGCTCTTGACGCCGGGGTGCCACTCTTCTTCTGCAACCCAGCGTGCGGCAAGTTCGTTGAATCGCAGCACCGCGATCTTGTCAGCTTTCCCTGTGAAGATGCCGTAGCCCGAGTCGAGCTCTCCGGCAATCAGATCGGGTGGCGGGTCGTAAACAGTCTCAGTCATACAGCGCGGTGCGGTAATACGATCCACTGAGAACACCCTCATCTCCTCGCGCTCGTGACACCACGCGGCGAGATACCAATTGCTGCGATAAAAGGTCAGGCGCAGTGGGGAAGCACTTCGTGATTTTTCCTCGTTACGAGTTCGGCTGCGATACACAAACTGCAGCCGTTTTCGGGCACGGAGCGCTGACAGCACCGTCGCAAAGGCATCCGCACTGGTATTCCGCAGCTGCGACATGCGCAGTCGGATGCGCTCGGTCAGATCCCCTTTTCCAAAGG
>JBIJCL010000129.1:0-5659 GCA_044344725.1 Steroidobacteraceae bacterium
CGACGGCGCGAATGTGGGTACGTACACGATCGATGCCTCGGCGCTCGATAACACCAACTACGCCATCACGCGGGTCAACGGCCAACTCACCATCACACCTCGCCCGATCACGGTGACGGCGGATTCAAAATCGAAGGTATACGGCGAGGTCGACCCCACGCTGACCTGGACGGTCACCACGGGGAACTTGGTCGGCAGCGATACCCTGAATGGCGCGCTGTTCCGAGGAGCAGGCGAGGCCGTCGGCTCGTACACCATCTTCACTTCTGATCTTAGCAATCCGAATTATTTGATCACCGGAGTCGATGCGGAGTTCAGCATCGTGCCTACGCGCCCTGTACTTGCGACTGCGGCTAATTCGAACTCGATGGTTCTCGTCGGACGCACATCGCCGCTCGCCAGTTTCGGCGCCGTAGATTTATCAGGGGCTAGCGCGTCTTCCTCCGATACCGCGGGCGGCGACGACAGCTCCAGCGCCGCGGACGACTCTGCCGCCTCCGAAGGTGGCAGTGAATCCGGGGGATCGACTGGAGGCGCAGAAGGCTCTGGTGATGAATCGGCCTCGGACGAATCTGGCGACGATTCTGCAGGCGGCTCGGATGCAGCGTCCTCCGGAGGTGGGAGCTCGGGTTCTGCTGGAAACACCAATCCGGCCGCGCGCGCGGCTGCTGCGGCCGCAGCAGCTGTCGGAGCATCGGCTGCTGCGAAGCCTGCGCCGACGCCGCCGGATACGGGGTTTGATTTCCCGCCGGTGGCGACGACCGTTGGTGCTGCAGCGGCAGTCGTGGTCGTCGTCGCGATTCTTTTCCAGACGGGTGCCGTCCCCGTTCTTGGTAAAGCGCTCGCCGCCATCGCGACGATCGGCAAAACCGCCGGCGCTTCGAGCAGCCTCTCGAAGGCCGCCGAAGGCTTGCAGTCTGCAGACAATTCGAACCAGCTGGATAGAGGCGACGATGACCCTGGAGACTCTGAACCGGAGTTCTCAATCGAATCGATCGTCGATCCCGAAGCGACGACCTGCGCGACGATGCGGAGCGACGAGTCGAGCCCGCTGACCCAATCGCTGGTACCGATCGATCAAAAACCCAAGACGCTTGCTGCTGCGGGGTCTCCGTCAGAGCGCGCGGCGCCCACGGGCCCGAGTCTCGCGACATTCTTTGATCTGAAGCGCCTGCTCGGGGTGGAAGACTCCGCGGAATCGGCGGAACAAGCAGATGCGGGGGATGCATCGGCGGAGGGTGAGGAGGAGAACCCCCTCGTCGCGGGCGTCAAGGAGCGCATTCAAGGGTTCATTCAAGAGCAGCTTTCGGCGCTCCCGGGGCAAATGCTTGGCGATGCGGCTACGCAGGTGACCGAGCAGATGAGCGCGGTCCTGGAGCAGTTCTCCATGGGTCGAGATGTACTCGGCAAGGCCTGGAAGGACGCATCTGAGCTCATGGAGTACCGCAGACTCATGACCGCCTATCCGACGGGCCAGATCGTCGTCGCATTGGTTGATCATCAGGTCTCCTTCGATCAGTGCCCGGTTCTCGAAGCAAAGCTTGGCGAGAAGACACTCAAGAGCTTCGAGTTCCCGATCAACGTGACGGCGAGGCTGAGCGAAGTACGAATCGAGATTCAGGGTACTCGGATCATGCAGGTCCATCTCGGTGGGCTCGTAGTCTCGGGCTCGCTTTCGCTCGGCGATCGCGTCTTGATGGAGCTGCCGGAACAGACTTTCCCGTCGGTCAGTATTGGTCTTGGCTCTGGCGTACAAATCGGTTGAGGCCGAAAATAAGCCGATGATTTACCGATACGCTTTCTTTCCTCTGTTGGCGTCGTTGCCGACGATGATCCATGCGCAGCAATTGCCGGATGCCGGGAGCGTGCAACGCGACTCTGCCACGCCAGTCTTGCCTGCGCCCAAGGATAATCCTGGGATCCGGATCGACGCGGCTGCGCCTGAGGAGACCGAACCCGGTGGTCCGCAGGTGCAACTCGCCAAGGTCGAGTTTTCAGGCAATACGCTGCTCTCTGAAGGGCTTTTGCAGGCTGCCGTCGTCGATCTGCTCGGGCAGTCACTCGATCTTGCGGGCCTGCGACGTCTCCCGCAGCGGATCTCCGATCGCTACGCGGCAGCGGGATACCCGTTCACCAAAGTTTATTTGCCGCCGCAGGAAGTGAAAGACGGTTTGCTGAAGATCGCCGTCATCGAGGGTCGATACGGCAAAGTCGACGTCGAGGGTGAGGCCCGACTCGCAGCTCGAAGCTTAGCGTTTCTCAGAGGACTCGATGCGGGTGACCCCATCGAGTCTGCGCCACTCGAGCGCAGGCTCCTCACACTCTCCGATCAACCGGGTGTGAAGATCTCGCCGTTACTTCGGTCGGGCGAAGCAGAGGGCACGGGAGACCTGATAGTCACTGTCGAGCGGACTGCGACCCGCGATATCGATGCAGGCTACGACAACCACGGCAGTGCTTTCACTGGCGAGCATCGACTGCGGCTCAACGCGCGATTCGACAGTCCGTTCAGTTTCGGCGACCAGCTGCAGATTCGTGCGGTATCGAGCACGAAGAATCTTTGGCTCGGAAATCTCGCGTACAGTTTTCCTTTGGGTGTCTCGGGTCTTCGTGTCTCGCTGAGCCATGCGAGGACGGCGTACGAACTCGGCGGAGACTTCCGAAGTCTCGAGGCGTCGGGCACAGCGGACACTTCGTCCGCAGGCATGAGTTTCTCTGTTCGTCGGTCTGCCGTGTCTAACCTATCTTTGTCGTTGACGATGGAGAGAAAGGTCCTCCGCGACGTGATCGGAGCGATCGAAAGCGACGAAGAAAAATCGAGTCGTAATCTCGGCGTCACGATGCAGTTCGACCACCAGGGCGCAGGGGGTGTGACCTACGGTAGCGTCGGGCTTGTTCCCGGCGAGCTTCGCTTGTCGGGTGAGGCGGCGACGCTCGATGAATCGAGTGGACGAAAGTCTGCCGGAGGCTTTACCAAGCTGACCTTGGATGTCGCTCGGTTGCAACCGGTCGAGCGCTTGGGGATCACCTTGTACGGGCGCTTCTCCGCGCAGAAAACCGATCAGAACCTCGACTCTTCCGAAAAGTTCAGCATTGGTGGGCCCTATGCCGTTCGTGCGTATCCGATCGGCGAAGGCAGTGGTGACGAGGGTGTTCTCGCACAATTCGAGCTTCGTACCGTCGTCGGATCGTTTTCGCCGTTCGTCTTCGTCGATGGGGCTCGCTCGAAGTTCAATGCGAAGGTCGACTCGTTGGCATTCCCGCCGGAGGTCAACACCCGAACGCTGATCGGTGCGGGCATTGGCACCCGAGTCAATCACGGAATGCTTTCCGCAGAGGGCGTACTGGGATGGCGACTCAGAGGGGGTTTGCCGCTCGCGGAGGAGGGTAACTCCTCGGTTCGCGCTTGGCTGACCTTGAGCTATCGCTTGTAAAGGCGAAGTTCTTGGTCGTTCAGAGTTTCCAGGACCCCAAATTTTTTCCGAGCTCTCCCCAAAGATTCGCCCAAGGACAGACGTCGTACTTTGAGTAGTCTTCGAATAGCTCTTCGCCGGCTTCGATATCTCGCAGCGTCACCGACCCGAACCGATCGTCCGTAGGCGTGCAGTTGGGTTCGTGAGAATGATTCAGGTGTCGAGCGTCCGTGCAGAGGTACACCAGCCTGTCAAGGCTCTGAACATAGTAGGCGTAGGTTTGAATGTCCGCTAAAACTACACTGTTCCCATCGCCCAGGCTGCGCAAGGCGTCGTACTGCGCCTTCGAGACGAAGATCACTTCATCGGTATTGGCGCGCCACCATATCGTCCCTTTGGGGAGGAACTCGGAAGCAAACAGTCCTTTTCCGTGGATCGAGCTGGTCTGCGTAATGTATCGGTTCACGGATGCGGCGTGGTTTACCGGAATGCTAATATCCAAAAATTCTAACATTCGAAGTTCGTCGATAAAAAACATTACTCCTCAGGGAAATAAATCATGAAAACCGCTTACATGTTGGCTCTGGTGGCGATCGTTGGACTGGTGCCGGTCGCTCGCGCGGAGGTCTCCTCGACCATCACCTTGACGTCCGACTACGATTACCGTGGATTGACCCAGTCGGCTCGTGATCCGGCGTTCCAGGTCAGCCTCGATTGGGCGAACGACTCCGGTTTCTACCTCGGTGTTTTCGGTAGTAACGTCGATTTCGGTGACGGAACCGATACCGAGATCGATCTGTATGGCGGCTTTCGTGGAAACTTCACCGAAGACCTTTCCTTCGATGTCGGCGCGCTCCAGTACACCTACCACTCCGGCGAGAGCGACATCGATTTCATGGACGTCTATGCCGGGCTGACCTACAAAGCCATGAACTTCAAATATTGGTATTCGTGGGACGTCAGCAACACGGGTGCCGCCGGCTCTTACTTCGAGGTCAACAGCGCGCTCCCGCTGCCCAATGATTTCAGTCTTAACGTGCACGGCGGGTATAGCTTCGGAGAGTATTGGACGGAAGAGTATTTCGATTACTCGATCGGCGTGTCCAAATCCATCGGCAATTTCGCGGTGTCGCTCAAGTGGGTGGACGGTAGCGATCTCAAGTCTGCGCGCGGAGCGCCGGACGATATCTTCACCTCCGACTCGAAGGTGGTCTTTGCGATCGCCACCACGCTGCCGTGGGGAGAGTGATCGGCATCCATCTCTAGGGTTTCGCTTCATCCCGCAGACACGGACGTCGGCGGGCGAAGCTTCAGGAACTGCGTCACGCTTTTCGTCTGAACGTCCCCGGAATTCCGTCACGGAACCGTGACTTCGGGGTTTCCGGTCATCGTCGCCTCTTTAACATCAGAGGCGATGATGAACGGGATCAACACCAATCTGGCCGCACTCGGTGTGCAGCGTGCCCTATCGAATACATCGGGGCAGCTGGACACGGCCATGCATCGTTTGTCTTCCGGTCGTCGTATCAACAGCGCTCGAGACGACGCCGCGGGCCAAGCGATCGCCAGTCGAATGACGGCGCAGGTACGCGGTCATTTCCAGGGCATTCGAAACCTCTCGGACGGAATCTCTTTGGCGCAAACGGCCGAGGGCGGGCTCGATTCGATTACGCAGAACCTGCAGCGTATCCGGGAGCTTGCCGTGCAGGCGGCAAACTTTACACAAGGGGCGGGCGACCGCGCTGCGCTACAGGCGGAGATCTCACAGCTACGCGATGAAATCACGCGGGTCGCCTCGCAGACTGCATTCAACAGCACTCGATTGCTCGATGGCAGTTTCATGTCATCGACGTTTCAGGCCGGCGCGAATGTGGGCGAGACGATCTCCATCGGTGATATCTCGGATACGCGAGCGACCAATCTTGGCCAAAACGGGCAGAGCTTTACCACCACGCAGACGATTACGACCGGCCCCTTCTGGGAGACCAACGTTCCGATGACGGTGAGAGTAGGCGACGGCCCGAGCATTTCCTTGGGCGCGTTGCAGCGAGACGCAAGCCAGGTTGCGGCAGCCATCAATGCCAGCGGTATCGCCGGTCTCGCGGCGAGCGCGAACCCCCTGGTGCTAGAGGGCTCCGCAGCGGTCAACGGACAGAGCGGAGACCCCTATCTTTTCAATATCGGCATTGTCTCGATGGGAGGGGTCAGCACCGGTGACGCAAATCTGGATCGTGCAGCGATGGCCT
>JBIJCL010000130.1:0-5648 GCA_044344725.1 Steroidobacteraceae bacterium
TCAGCGCTCGAGCGGTCGTCAATGCAACAGGGCCGTGGGCTGCGAGCTTTCATGATGCGGCGACGCCAGGCCAATCGAAGCATGGCCTCAGGCTCATCAAAGGCAGTCATATCGTCGTTCGCAAGCTTTTCGATCATCCTTACGCCTATATCCTGCAAGCGGCGGATCGACGCATCGTTTTTGCCGTTCCGTACGAACAAGATTTCACGATGATCGGCACGACGGACATCGAATACCACGGCGACCCGCGAGTCGTCACTATCGACCCGGAAGAAACGGCTTACCTTTGCGAGCAAGCCAATCGATATTTCAAAACCACGCTCAGTCCGAGCGACGTCATCTCGAGTTGGTCTGGCGTACGCCCCCTGCTCGAGGATGAGTCAACCGATGCGCGGGCGGTGACGAGAGACTATGCGTTGGAACTCGAGAAGACACCCGCACCACTATTGAGTGTCTTCGGTGGAAAGATCACCACGTATCGAGTGCTTGCCGAGGAAGCCGTCGATCTCGTCAGTTCTACTCTCGGCGAAGCCACTCGACGCTGGACGGATTCCCACCCGCTACCCGGGGGAGACCTCCCAGAGGGAGACGCGCCGCTTGAGAAAACCCTCTCGGATTTGCGCCCTGAAGTATCGACTAATACGGTGCGGCGATGGATCCGGGCCTACGGATCTCGCGCGGTGAATATTTTTTCGCGCTCGAATGATCTGGGTTCCGAAATCGCGCCCGGGCTCTACGAGTCGGAATTGCACTACCTGTGCCAGAGCGAATGGGCTCGAACAGCCGAAGACGTGCTGTGGCGACGCAGTAAGCTCGGTCTGCATCTCGATGCGCAGGCGACTCAACGGGTCGCGGACTGGTTGAAGACCCATGGGAGACCGCAATGAGCCGATGGATTCTTGCCCTTGATCAAGGCACGACGAGCAGCAGATCGATACTCTTCGATCACGACGGCAACATCGTAGAAAGCGCGCAGCGAGAGTTCACCCAGTTTTTTCCGCAAACGGGTTGGGTCGAGCACGATGCCAACGAAATCTGGAATACCCAGCGCGCGACCATCGATGAAGTGCTGAGGAAATCGGGGGCACGAACGGGTGACATCGCTGCCGTGGGCATCACGAATCAGCGTGAGACCACCGTGCTCTGGGATCGGAAGACCGGAGAGCCCGTTGCCCCAGCCATCGTTTGGCAAGATCGACGAACCGCCGATGTATGTGCCTCGTTGCGCGCAGCGGGTCATGAACCCGAAGTCACTCGTCGCACGGGCTTGTTGCTCGATCCGTATTTCTCGGGCACCAAGCTCGCGTGGTTGCTCGATCACGTACCCGGCGCTCGCGATCGCGCGATGCGGGGAGAGCTCTGTTTCGGCACCATCGACACGTGGCTCACCTGGAAACTCTCGGGCGGCACGCACCATGTAACCGACGTCACCAACGCAAGTCGAACGCTGCTGCTCAACTTGGCGGGTGACTGGGACGAGTGGATGCTCGATCTTCTGCGCATCCCGAAAGCGGTACTGCCTCAGGTGCTGCCCTCCTCTTTCGATATCGGTATCCGTATCAAGCTCGGTGACGCCGAGATTCCTCTGACCGGTCTCGCAGGCGATCAGCAATCAGCACTCTTCGGGCAGGCATGTCTGCAGCCGGGTATGGCAAAAAATACCTACGGCACCGGATGCTTCATGCTGATGCATACCGGCAATCGACCGCTCGCCTCAACGCATCGACTGCTGACCACGCTCGCGTGCTCACCTTCGATGACCGAGGGCCGTCCGCAACTCAACTATGCGCTCGAAGGAAGCGTGTTCGTGGGTGGAGCCGTGGTGCAATGGCTCCGTGACGGGCTCGGTTTCGTCTCCCGCGCTGAGGAAATCGAAGGACTTGCGTCGTCTGTGCCCGATCATGGCGGCGTATATGTCGTCCCCGCATTCACGGGACTCGGCAGCCCCCATTGGGATCCGTTTGCACGCGGCTCGATCGTCGGCATCACGCGAGGCACGACCCGCGGTCACATCGCCCGAGCCGCGCTCGAGTCCATCGCCTTTCAAAGCGCCGAGCTGCTTCAAGCGATGCAAAAAGACGCGGCAGCGCCGCTACGTGAGTTGCGGGTCGACGGTGGCGCTTCAAGAAATAATTTCTTGATGCAGTTCCAGTCCGATTTGCTCGGAGTGCCCGTCATTCGACCCGCCGTTACGGAAACGACGGCACTTGGCGCCGCGTATCTCGCCGGTATCGCCGTCGGATTCTGGAAGTCGACCGAGGAAATCTCAGCGCGTTGGCGGGTCGAAAGACGATTCGAACCGGCCATGTCCCGCGAGGCTGCGGAAGCTCGAATGCATGAATGGTCGCGAGCGGTGGAGCGCTCACTCGGCTGGGCCGTCTCCTGATCGCCTCGCGTTAACCGTTAACGAGTGGACGACGGCCACCCCAAGGCAAGACCGAGAAGGTCAGGCACAAGATGACCCCGAGCGGGAAGAGCCAGGGGAAGGCCACGAGTTCGCGCTGCGCCGTTAGTCCAAAGAATTGTGCGTTGTGAACGACCAGCACGCCAACCAGCGCGACCGCCACTCCGAGCGGCGCACTCGTGATGCGTTCTTTGGGGACGAACAAGGCCAACAGGAACAAGCCCAGCATCGGCCCGTAGGTGTAGGCGGTCATGGCGAAGGCCAAGGGAATCAACCTCTCGTCTGAGCCGGAGAGCGCTAGCGCAAATCCGCCGAGCACCACCGCCCACGCGATGACCAACATACGTGAGAGCGCGACGGCCCGAGCCTCGGACAATTCACCACGACGATGCCCATCGTGAAACATCGTGATCGTCGTCTCGGACAAGGCCGACAACACGGGACTCGACATGGCGGCCGCAAACAAGGCCGCGACCATGAAGCCGCGTAACCCAGTCGGCATTTCGGAGAGGATGAACGCGGGGAAAATCCGATCGATGTTGTCCGCCACCAAAGACGCGAAAGCGGGGTCGATGGGGTTGAACTGGTAGAAACCCCACAACGCAACGCCCACCAGCAAAAACAGTACGACGACGAGCTCGCCGAAATTGCTGACGTACAGCGCCAAGCGCGCCTCGCGTACCGACTTGCAACACAGCATGCGCTGGGTGTTGAGCTGATCGGTGCCGTAAGCGGCGAGGTTTTGGAAAGGCATCGCAAAGACACCCGCCCAAAGCGTGAAATTCACCCGCGGATCAGTGCTCCATTCGAGGATGCGAGTCTTACCCTCGGAGTCGGCAGCCGCCCAAAGACCCGAGAAACCGTCCGGATAGCCGTTCGTCACGTAGAGGATGGCGATCACACCGCCGGCGACGAACATCATGAACTGCACGACATCCGACCAGACGACGGCGCGAATCCCACCGAGCATCGTACTCAGCGCCGAGACGCCGACGCTCAGAAACACGCAACCGACGAAGTCGAGTCCGGTGAGCAACTCCAGAACCAGCGCAACAGCGAATACCCGGACACCCTGCCCGAGTACGGCGCCAATGAAGAAAAGGAATGCCGAGATTTTTCCGAATACAGGGCCGAGCTTGTCCCGGATGAAATCGTAGGGACTCGCGTAGTTTTTTTCGTAAAGCCTCGGAAGAATCCACTGACCAAGAATGGCTTTCGAGATCAAACCGGCGAGACAGAACTGCAGGTACCGGAAGTCGCCCTCTTGCGCAAAGACGAGTGAGGGAACTCCGATGAAGGTGACCCCACTGACCGCCGTTGCGACGATGGACATCGCCACGGCGTACCACGGCAGCGATCTCGATCCCAAAAAGTATTCGCGGGTACTGCCTTGCAGATCTTTTACGCTGTGCCCGATCCACGTGACGAGCGCGAAATAGGCCAAGACGATCGCCCAGTCGAGGGCGTGGAAATAAACGCTACCCATGCGTGATCCGCTGCAGCGTTCGACAAGACCCGCGTCCCGGATAGACACGGCCGTTGGCACCGGGGTACGCGTAACCGTTGATCAGCACGCGCCGCGGAACGGACGAGTCGTTCGAAGTGCTGCCATGGATCGCATAAGGTCCGAAGAAGAGCACGGAGCCCGCCGAGCCCGTCACGGTCACGGCTTGCGACTCATCGAAGAGCTGCGGCGCCGCCCCGGGGGTCATCGGCTTGCTGTAATCGTAAGAGTCAGTCGAGAGACGAACGTGGCCGTCGCCCTTCACCGCACTGCGGGGGATGAACTTGAGCGGTCCGTTGTGCTCGCTCATGTCATCGACCAGCATGATGGTCTGAACGTAGGAGCCGCGGCCATTGAGGTCACTCCAGGTCCCCGGTCCCTTGTCGCGATGCTGAACATCTTGATGCCAATCGAACGACACACCATCGCCGGGCATCTTGAAGTGCGCCTGACAGAGCAACTGCTCGCATCGATCGCTGTCGAGTAACTGAAGCGCGGGCTCGACGAGACGCGGGTCAGCGCTCAGAGAAAGCAAATCCGGTTCTGCGCCGCCAGCCCACACGATGCGCTTGACGATCACCTCTCCCGTCGGCGGAGCATCGAGAACGAAGAAGGCGCCGTCATGGTCTTGGGTGGTACGCAATTGTTGGGCTTTGCCGTAGAGGCGCTCGAACGCCCGTCGGGCCAAGGCCATCTCTTCGGCCGAGAAGAGTCCCGGTACGACCGTCCAGCCTTGCTCGTAGAACTCGCGGACCTGCTCCGACGACAACATCATCTAATTGACCCTGCCCACACTTCCATCCCCGAAGTGACACTGTAGCCGATCTGACGGTCGACGAGCGAAACGGATGCTGCCAATATCCGCTCAACCGTCCATGCGAGTTGCGCGTGATTTCCGATCGCGATCGTTCACTCGACGTGTTTCGTGGTGCCACCGTCGCACTGATGATTCTCGTCAATAACCCGGGTAGTTGGAGCCATCTCTACGGCCCACTCACCCATGCCGCGTGGCATGGCTGGACCCTCACCGATCTCGTATTTCCGTTTTTCCTCTTCGCGGTTGGCAATGCTCTTGCTTTGACGATGTCGCAGGACAAAGCGGTCGATGCGCGTCGCTTTTGGCTGAAGTGGTTTCGACGAACCTCGATCATATTCGGCATTGGTCTGCTGCTGAATGCCGCGCCGTTCGTCGCCTGGACGCCTTCCGGATCACTCGAAGTGCGGGACCTCGACACGCTGCGGATCATGGGGGTGTTGCAGCGCATCGCCCTGTGCTGGGCGGTGGCGGCGCTCGTGATTCGCACCGGGGGAGTACGCGCCGCTTGGATCGCAAGCGTAGTGCTTTTGTTCGTCTACTGGCTTGCCTGTCTCGCCTTCGCACAAGGACCTGATCCCTATTCGCTCGAAGGATTCTTCGGAACGACCTTGGATCGAAATCTCCTTGGATCGGCGCACCTGTACAAAGGCGAAGGGGTTCCGTTCGATCCTGAGGGGCTCGCCAGTACGCTTCCGGCGATCGCGCAGGTATTGCTCGGGTATATCGCAGGACATTGGGTACTCGCGAACAAGGACAGCCCGTCTCTCGTGACGAAACTGATCGGCGCCGCCGTCATCTTGGCGACTGCGGGGCTGCTTCTGGAAGAATTGATACCGATCAACAAAAAAATCTGGACGTCGACATATGTATTGCTGACCTCGGGCCTTGCCCTTGCGGTGCTCGCGCTGCTCATCGAAGGCGTC
>JBIJCL010000258.1:0-3404 GCA_044344725.1 Steroidobacteraceae bacterium
CAGTTCGAAGAACTCGCCGTCGTCGACCACCTTGGCGATCAACTCCTTCATGTCATAAGGCTTGTTCGGATTGTCCGGCACGAGCGTGTCGAGCGAATAGTCGTCGCGATCGGGGGGGTCGAAAGCTTCGCGCATCGGCGGCTTTTCGCGATTATTGGCCGGTAAATAATTGAAGAAGCGCCGCAACATCAAGATGGCCTCGACGTCGTTGTCGAACGCAAGGTCCGCGACGCCGCTGCGCGTCGTATGCGTGATCGCGCCGCCGAGATCTTCAGCGGTCACCTCCTCGTGCGTAACGGTCTTCACGACATCGGGGCCGGTGACGAACATATAGGAGCTGTCCTTCACCATGAAGATGAAGTCGGTGAGCGCGGGGCTGTAAACCGCACCACCCGCAGACGGTCCCATGATCAGGCTGATTTGCGGCACGACACCCGATGCCGTGACATTGCGCTGGAACACTTCGGCATATCCGCCGAGTGACGCCACGCCTTCCTGAATGCGAGCACCACCGGAATCATTGATGCCGATCACCGGCGCGCCGACTTTCATGGCGGTGTCGAGTACCTTGCAGATCTTCTGGGCGTGCGCTTCGGAGAGCGAACCGCCGAAAACCGTGAAGTCCTGGCTAAACACGAATACGAGTCTGCCGTTGATGAAGCCGCAGCCCGTCACAACGCCGTCGCCCGGAATTTTTTGATCCTGCATTCCGAAATCCGAGCAGCGATGCTCGACGAACATGTCCCACTCTTCGAAGGTTCCGTCGTCCAGCAATAGTTCGACGCGCTCCCTCGCGGTGAGCTTGCCCTTGGCATGCTGTGCGGCGACGCGCTTCGGTCCGCCGCCCTGCCGGGCCTGGGCGCGCTTCTGTTCGAGCAGGTGAATGATGTCGTGCATGGGCTATCCCTGTGTTGAATTCTTGTGAGGTCAGTGTGCTTCGAAAAGGTCGAGAAGTCTGCGTGCCGCCGATGAGGGTGCGACCCGCGCATGGGTCACGTCATCGATGGTCTTGGGGAGCTCGGCGCGTACGGCCCCGCTCTCTCTGAAATCGGCGACGAGTCGTGCATGGACCTCGTCCCACATCCAGGTGAGCGCCTGCTGACGGCGACGCTCGGCGAACTCGCCGCTGCGCTCGCGCAGGGTCCGAAAATCAGTGACGTTCGACCAGAACGCTTCGAGCCCCTCGCCCTTGAGTGCGCTGCCACGCATCACCCGTACATGCCAACGCAGCTCGTCGTGTGAGCCCGGCGCTCCCGTAAAACGCAGCACTCGAAGTGCAGAGGTGATCTGAGCCTCGGCGCGCGTCGCCGCATCGGGGTCGAGGTCCGCTTTGTTGATCACGATGAGATCGGCGAGCTCCATGATGCCTTTCTTCATCGCTTGCAGATCGTCTCCCGCGTTGGGTAACTGCAGCAGGACGAACATATCGGTCATGCCGGCGACCGTAGTTTCGGATTGACCGACACCCACCGTCTCGACGATCACGACGTCGTATCCCGCCGCTTCGCAGACGAGGACGGCTTCGCGGGTTTTCTCTGCGACACCACCGAGCGTGCCTGACGAAGGGCTCGGTCGAATGTACGCGTTTTCCTGAACCGAAAGCCGTTCCATGCGCGTCTTGTCGCCGAGGATGGATCCTCCGGACACACCGGAGGACGGATCGACTGCGAGGACGGCCACCTTGTGTCCGCGCGCAAGGAGAAACATGCCGAGCGCCTCGATGAACGTCGACTTGCCGACGCCGGGCACACCCGAAATGCCGAGCCGAAGCGCCTTGCCCGAATGGGGCAACAGCGCATCGAGCACGACATCGGCGCGTCGGCGATGGTCGGATCGCGTGGACTCGAGCAGTGTGATCGCCTTGGCGAGCGCGCGTCGATCACAGGCGCGAACGCCCTCGATCAATCGAATGTCTTCCTGCTCAAGCCCCATCAGTGGCGCGCTTGATGTGATTGAGTACGTCACGTGCACTTTCGGGAATCGGCGTACCCGGACCATAAATACCTTTGACGCCGGATTCGCGCAGGAACGCGTAGTCCTGCTGCGGCACGACTCCCCCCACGAACACGATGATCTCGGGCGAGCCCTGCTCGCGCAGCGCGCGGATGATTTCGGGCACGAGTGTCTTGTGCCCCGCCGCGAGGGTGCTCACGCCGACCGCATGCACGTCGTTTTCGATGGCCTGCCGGGCGCACTCTTCCGGTGTCTGAAACAGCGGTCCGACATCGACATCGAATCCGAGGTCGGCAAATGCGCTCGCCACGACCTTCGCTCCACGATCGTGTCCGTCCTGTCCGAGCTTGGCGATCATCACGCGTGGACGTCGGCCATGGCCTTCGGCGAAGGCGGCGATCTCCGCTTGCAACTTGGTCCAATCGTCACGCGATTCGTAAGCACCCGCGTACACGCCACTCACCTCCTGGGAATTGGCCCGATGTCGGCCCCAGGCCTGCTCGAGCGCATCGCTCACCTCGCCCACCGTCGCGCGGAGACGCATCGCCTCGATCGAGAGCGCGAGCAGATTGCCCTGACCGGACTTCGCAGCAGCGGTGAGCGCAGCGAGCGCTGCCGATACTTTTCCGCCATCACGCGAAGTGCGCACTCGATGCAGCCTGGCAATCTGGTTTTCCCGAACGGCGACGTTGTCGACCTCGAGGATCTCGACCGGGTCTTCTTTCTCGAGTCGGAATTTATTGACGCCGATGATGACGTCACGCCCGGAGTCGATGCGCGCCTGCTTTTCGGCTGCACTGGCCTCGATGCGTAATTTCGCCCAGCCGCTTTCGACGGCGCGAGTCATGCCACCGAGAGCGTCCACCTCTTCGATGATCGACCATGCTTTGTCGGCCATCTCCTGCGTGAGTCGCTCCATCATGTAGCTGCCGGCCCACGGGTCGACCACACGGGTGATCTGCGATTCTTCCTGGAGGATGAGTTGCGTATTGCGGGCGATGCGCGCACTGAACTCGGTCGGGAGCGCGATCGCTTCGTCGAACGAATTGGTGTGCAGGCTCTGCGTCCCGCCGAAGACGGCCGCCATCGCCTCGATGGTGGTCCGCACGATGTTGTTGTACGGATCCTGCTCCGTGAGACTCCAACCCGAGGTCTGGCAATGCGTGCGCAGCATCAGACTCTTCGGATTCTTTGCACCGAAGCCGCTCATGATGCGCCACCACAGCAAGCGAGCGGCACGCATCTTGGCGATCTCGAGATAGAAGTTCATGCCGATCGCCCAGAAGAAACTGAGTCGACCCGCGAATTCGTCGACGTCGAGACCCTTGGCGAGCGCCGTCTTCACATATTCTTTGCCGTCGGCCAGCGTAAAGGCGAGCTCGAGCGCCTGATTCGCGCCGGCCTCCTGCATGTGATAACCCGAGATCGAAATCGAGTTGAACTTCGGCATG
>JBIJCL010000133.1:0-5595 GCA_044344725.1 Steroidobacteraceae bacterium
CGGCGTCCGTCAACATACCGCCGATCGGCCGCGACGAATTTGCGCGCCGACGACGTCAGCTCATGAAGAGCATGGGGCGGGAGTCCATCGCCATCGTGCCGGCAGCGCCGGTGCACTTTCGCAACAACGATGTCGAGTACGCCTATCGACAAGACAGCAACTTCCACTACCTCACCGGTTTCCCGGAGCCCGAGTCGGTCGCGGTGCTGATTCCCGGACGCCCGCAAGGGGAGTACCTGCTCTTCGTGCGTGATCGCGATCCGCAACGGGAAACCTGGGATGGACGGCGCGCGGGCCCGAGCGGCGCTCGGCGAGATTTTGGTGCCGACGATGCGTTTCCCATCGGCGACATCGACGAGATCCTCCCCGGACTCATGGAGGGTCGCGCGAAAATCTTTTACACCGTCGGGGTCAACCGCGAGTTCGATCAGCGGGTGGTCGGTTGGGTGAACGGACTGCGTGCGCAGGCGAAGCAAGGACGGCATGCGCCGCACGAGATGGTCGCGCTCGAGCACGTGTTGCACGACATGCGGCTCTTCAAAAGTCGTGGCGAAATGGAACAGATGCGCGAGGCGGCGCGTATTGCCGCGCGGGCTCACGTTCGGGCGATGCGCTTTTGCAAACCCGGACGCTACGAGTACGAAGTGGCCGCGGAAATCCAGCACGAGTTCCATCGTGCGCGCGCCGAGATTTCCTATCTGCCCATCGTCGGCGGCGGCGCAAACGGGTGCATTCTGCATTACCGCGAGAATGCCTCGGTGTTGCGTGACGGCGAGTTGCTGCTCATCGATGCGGGCTGCGAGTACGAGTGCTATGCCTCGGACATCACGCGTACCTTTCCGGTCAACGGCCGTTTTTCTGCGGCGCAGCGCGCCGCCTACGAGGTCGTCCTCGAGGCCAACCTCGCGGCGATCGAGGCCGTGCGTCCGGGCAACGATTGGAACCGCCCGCACGATGTCGCGGTGCAGGTGCTGACTGCGGGTATGGTTCGACTCGGGCTACTCAAGGGGCGGGTTCCCTCGCTCATCAAGTCGATGGCCTATCGAAAGTTCTACATGCACAAGACCGGGCACTGGCTCGGCATGGACGTTCACGACGTCGGCGACTACAAGATCGGCGAGGCCTGGCGACAGCTCGAGCCCGGCATGGTGCTCACCATCGAGCCAGGGATATACATTCCTCCGGGCACGCGAGGCATTCCGCCAGAGTTTCGCAACATCGGCATCCGCATCGAAGACGACGTACTCGTCACGCGCGAGGGGCACGAAGTGCTGACCCATGGTGTGCCCAAAGATCCCGCGGCCATCGAAGCCTTGATGGCTGCAGCAGGCGCACCGTGAACACGGACGCGCCTCAGGTCGACGTCGCCATCGTAGGTGGCGGACTCGTCGGGGCGAGCCTCGGGGGGGGGCGCGCGCCGACGGGGCTCAAGACGGCACTCATCGAGGGTGTCGCACCCGATGCAAATACCCAGCCGAGTTTCGACGATCGGACGACGGCCCTCGGCAATGGCACACGCCGCAGTTTCGAGGCGCTCGGTATCTGGTCGCAGGTGGCGCCCCAGGCTGCGCCCATCCGTCGTATCCACGTCTCCGATGCGGGGCGGTTCGGCTTCGCCCGACTCGAGGCGAGCGAGCACGGCATCGATGCGTTCGGATATGTCGTGACCAATCGCGTGCTCGGCGCGGCGTTGCGCGCGGCGATCACGACGCTGCCGAACCTCGATCTGCGTATGCCGGCGAAATGCACGGGCGTCGTGCTTCACGAGGGGAACGTCGAACTAGCGACCGAGCCGGCTGCAGCGCCGTTGCGGGCACGCCTCGTGGTGGCGGCGGACGGCGCCGACTCCAAGGTCCGCGCCGCGGCAGGACTCGCAGCCACCATCGAAGATTATCGACAGGTCGCGATCGTGAGCCACGTGCGCAGTTCGCGCCCGGCCGACGGAACGGCTTACGAACGATTCACCCCGGAAGGTCCGTTCGCGGTGCTGCCGCTTTTCGACGGGGCGTATGGGGTGGTGTGGACGCTCGCACCCGAGGCGGCCGAGCGGGTGCTTGCGCTGCCTGACAAAGATTACCTCGCCGCGCTACAGGACGAATTCGGCTGGCGTGTCGGCCGTCTGCTCTCGGTCGGCAAACGCAACGCGTATCCGTTACGACTCTCGCGAGCCGAGACGCTCACGGGTCAGCGTGTGGTGTTGATCGGCAATGCCGCGCAGGGTCTGCATCCCGTGGCTGGGCAGGGCTTCAATCTCGGGCTGCGAGATGCCGCGACCCTTGCCGAACTGCTCGCCGAGGTCGTTCGTCGCGACGGTCCGCAGGCGGATGTCGGATCGCCCGAGGTCCTGCGCGAATTCGTCTCGCGCCGCTCCGCAGATCGGGACGGTGTCACGCGCTTCACCGACGGGCTCGTGAAACTCTTCGGCGATACGCGACCCGGTGTGCCCTTGCTTCGTGATCTCGGTCTGCTGCTGTTCGACTTGTCGCCGACGGCCAAGCAGGCTTTGTCGCGCCTCAGCTGGGGCTTTGCCGGACGCACGCCACGTCTCGGTCGCGGTCTTGGAGTCATGCCTTGAGCGGCGAGACCACCTTCGATGTCGCCATCGTCGGCGGTGGTCCGGTCGGCGCGGTGCTCGGCGCGTTGCTGCGTCAAGGTCCGAGGCCTCGACGAGTGTTGCTGCTCGAGCGTGAGCTGCCCGATTTGGCCGTCGCCTCGAACGTCCTCGATCTTCGAGTATTCGCGCTCTCCCGTGCGAGCGAACGCATTCTGCGTGCAGCCGGTGCTTGGGATACGTTGCGAGCCACGCCGTCGGCACTCTGTGCCTACGAGCGTATGCACGTGTGGCCACGCGATGCCGAGCCGCGCGGCGAGGGCTCACTCACTTTTGATGCTGCCGAAGTCGGCGAGCCCGATCTCGGGGCGATCGTCGACAACGACGCGCTGCAGCGCGCGGGCCTCAAGGCCTTTCTCGAGGCAGGAGGCGAGGCACAAGCCGCAGAGGTGGGTGATGTGGTGTTTCACGACCGAGTCGTCGAGCTCACGACATCGGTCGGCGTGTTCTCGGCCAAGCTTGTGGTCGGCGCCGATGGGGGCCGCTCGGTCGTACGGCGGGCGGCGGGTTTCAGCGTCGAATCTCAGGAGTACGGTCAGCTCGCCATCGTCGCGAACGTGACTAGCGAGCGCGGCCACGAGTCGACGGCCTGGCAGCGATTTCTCGGCGAGGGCACGCTGGCATTGTTGCCGCTCGCGAACGGACAAAGTTCGCTCGTCTGGTCGCTGCCGCGAGACCGAGCCGAGGCGCTACGGGTTGCCGATGCCGCCGAATTCAACGACGAGCTCACTGCGGCGAGTGCAGGCGTTCTAGGCCGGCTTTCTTTGGCGAGCGAGCGGCGGAGTTTTCCGTTGCGACGCGTGAGCGCGCCACACTACGTGCGTGAGCGCTGCGCCCTGGTCGGAGATGCCGCGCATATCGTCCATCCTCTTGCTGGGCAGGGCGTCAATCTCGGACTTCTCGATGCGGCAGCCCTCGTACAGCAACTCGATGAGGCCGCACGTGAGCACGAGGATCCGGGTGCGCTCCGCGTATTGCGTCGCTACGAGCGATGGCGCAAGAGCGACAACGAGGTCATGAGCCTTGCGATGGATCTCTTCAACCGTTTTCTGGCGTTCGGCGGCGACGGCGTGGAGCAGTGGCTGCAACGAGGACTCGGGTTCGTGGGCCGCAGCGCCGTCTTGCGACGTCCGTTCGCCGAGCGCGCGCTCGGGCTCGCAGGCGATCTGCCTGCCATCGCTCGACGCGGATGATCAGCCGATTGCGCTCACACTAGGCGAGCGCGCTCACGCTAGGCGAGGGCACTCAAGCAAGGCGATCGATCTTCGCCGCGCAGATGAAATCGTTCTCGGTGAGCCCGTTCACCGCATGGGTGCTGTAGCGCAACCGACAATAGTTGTAGCCGATGGCGAGATCCGGATGATGGTCTTCGCTGTTGGCTACGTGAGCTAGGGCGTTGACGAAGCTCATCGTCCGATAGAAATCTTTGAAGGACCACTCACGCTGCAATTCACGACCGTCGGGCGAGAGTCGCCATTCCGGGGTGAGCTGCCCGAGCAGTCGTTCGCAGTCGGCGCGAGAGAGTGGCGGGACGCCGCCCTCGCAGGGCAGGCACTTTTTTTCGGTGAGTGAATCGCTCATGGTCTCTCCTCAGGTCTGCGGGGCAGAGGCAGGCTCGCGACGCGGATATTTGCGCGCGACATAAGCCTCGACGAGTTGCTGGAATTCTTCGGCGATGTGATCGCCCTTCAGGGTCACGGTCTTCTCGCCGTCTTCGTATACCGGCGCCACGGGCCGCTCGCCCGTACCCGGCAAACTGATCCCGATGTTGGCATGTTTGCTCTCGCCCGGTCCGTTGACGACGCAGCCCATCACGGCGACGTTCATCATCTCGACGCCCTCGTAGGCCTTGCGCCACTCCGGCATGCGATGACGGATATGCGACTGGATCGATTTGGCGAGCTCCTGGAAGTAGGTGCTCGTCGTGCGGCCGCATCCCGGGCAGGCGATGACCATCGGCACGAACGAGCGAAGCCCCATCGTCTGCAAAATTTCCTGCGCGACGATGACCTCTTGAGTGCGATCGCCGTTGGGCTCCGGCGTGAGTGACACGCGGATGGTGTCGCCGATCCCTTGTTGGAGCAGTACGCCGATACCGGCCGTCGAGGCGACGATGCCCTTGCTGCCCATGCCGGCCTCCGTGAGGCCCACGTGCAGCGGATAGTCGCAGCGCGCGGCGAGATCGGAGTAGATGGCGATGAGATCCTGCACGCCGCTCACCTTGGCCGACAGCACGATCGCCTCGTGGGGTTGTCCGAGCTCTTCGGCGCGTCGCGCACTCTGCAGACAAGACTCGACGACGGCCGAGCGCATCACCTCGTTCGCCGTGCGCGGGTTCGGCAGGGCGTTGTTCTCGTCCATCATCCGCGTGAGCAGGTCGGAATCGAGGCTGCCCCAGTTGACGCCGATGCGGATCGGCTTCTTGTACTGGCAGGCGACCTCGATCATCTCGGCGAATTGCGGATCACGCTTGCTGCCGCGACCGACGTTGCCCGGGTTGATGCGGTACTTCGCGAGCGCTTCAGCGCAGGCCGGGTGGGCCTTGAGCAGCTTGTGTCCGTTGAAGTGGAAATCGCCGATGAGTGGCACCTTGACGCCTTCGCGGTCGAGGCGCTCGCGAATGTGCGGGACGGCCGCCGCCGCCTCTTCGGTGTTCACCGTCACCCGTACGAGTTCCGAGCCCGCGCGAGCGAGCGATCGTACTTGTGCAACCGTCGATTCGATGTCCGCCGTATCGGTGTTGGTCATCGATTGCACGACGATGGGCGCACCGCCCCCGACTTTCACGCCGCCGACAACGGCGGCGACGCTTTTCCTACGCGTGATCATCGTGAGCGGTCCTTTTCTTTGGAGATCCAGGTACGAACGTGGCGCTCCATCAGATCGAGCGGCACGGCGCCCGTCTCGAGCACGGTGTCGTGGAAGGCGCGAACGTTGAATCGAGGACCGAGGGTGGTTTCCGCCTCGCGTCGCAGATTCTGGAT
>JBIJCL010000151.1:0-5039 GCA_044344725.1 Steroidobacteraceae bacterium
GCGTTGGAACGTCAACGAGAACGTCTCGCTCTTCGCGGGCTACGCCTCGACGGACGGCGAGATCGACAAATACGTCGGTCGTCCGTACACCAAGGGCGGTGAAGTGCCGTACGCGCCGAAGTACACCGGCAATGCGGGTATCGACATCAAGTTCCCGATCACCACCAATTGGACGGTGAATGCGCGCATCGACGGCTCGTTCGTCGGCGAGACTTGGTTCCACCCGGTGCAGAAGCAGCGTCTGCCGAACCTGTTCACCTATTTCGGTTTCGGGCAGGGTGAGTTCTCGAAGATGAAGCGTGATCCGTACAAGTCGATCAATGCTCGCCTCGGTGTCTCCAACGGCACCTTCAGCCTCACGGCTTGGGGGCGCAACGTGACCGACGAGGAGTATCTGCAGGAAATCATCCCGGCGCCGGAATTCGGCGGGTCGTTCATCCACGACTCGGCGGGTCAGAGCTACGGTGTGGATTTCACCTACTCGTTCCGTTGATCTCATTCGACGCCGTTCACGGCGTGGAGACGAACAAGGCCGGAAGGGTTTCCCTTCCGGCCTTTTCGTTTGAGGATCCTTTGCGGGTGTAAAATTCCGCCGTGAGCCGCACCGACATCGAGTTCCCTCCCAAGCACGCGGCGTTGCGTGACGATGTCCACATGCTCGGAGCACTGGTCGGTGAGGTGCTGCGTGATCAAGGTGGGGTCGAACTTTTCGAGACCGTCGAGCGCGACCGCACGCTCGCCATCGCGAGACGGCGCGGTGACGTGGCAGCCGATGCCGAACTCGAAGCGCGCGTCGCCGGGCGCGCACCCGCGCTCGCTCGGGATCTCGAGCGGGCCTTCTCGAGTTGGTTCCAGGCCGTCAACCTTGCCGAGCAGGTTCACCGCATCCGTCGGCGTCGTGCGTACTTCCAAGATGATGCGGAGCGTCCTCAGCCGGGCGGTGTGGACGATGCCATCGGTCGACTCAAAGCGCAGGGTCTCTCACTCGATGAGCTGATGCAGCTACTGCGATCGCTGCACATCATGCCCGTGTTCATGGCGCACCCGACGGAGTCCAAGCGTCGGACCATCTTGCGCAAACAACTGAAGCTCGCAGAGCTCTTGTACGACCGGCTGAATCCGACCCTCGCGCCGAACGAGCGGCGTGCGTCGATCGGACAGATCCGTGTCGAGCTGACGACCCATTGGCAGACCGAGGACCATCCGCGTCAGCGCCTGACGGTATCGGATGAGCGCGAGCACGTACTGTTCTTTCTCGCCGAAGTCCTCTATCGCATCGTCCCCAATTTTTATGAGGAAATCGCTGAGGCTCTCGGCAAGCATTACGGTATCGATCCCCAGCAAGTCGAATTACCCACGATGCTGCGTTTCGGAACCTGGGTCGGCGGCGACATGGACGGCAACCCTGACGTGCACGCCAAGAGTCTGCGTGACACGCTCGCGCGACAGCAGCAGACCATCGTCAACGCGTACTTTCTCGAAGTGCAGTCGCTCGCTCAGCTGTTGTCGCAGAGCGCGAGTCGAGTCGGCATCAGTGCGGCATTGCAAAAACGCAGCGATGAATATGCGACCTTGATTCCCGGTGCGCGCTCGTCGGCTCCCGCACGCCACGACCGCATGCCTTATCGAGTGTTTCTCACTCAGGTCGCCGAGCGTTTACGAGCCACCTACGATGGCAGGCCCTCGGGATACGAGGGGCCCGCGGCGTTGCAACGTGATATCGATCTCGTCGTCGATAGTTTGCTCGCGCATCGTGGTCAGCACGCAGGACTCTTTGCGGTACGACGACTGCAGCGACGCATTGCGACTTTCGGTTTTCATCTCGCGACACTCGATGTGCGTCAGCACTCGGGAGTTCATCACGGCGTGCTCGCTCGGGCGCTCGATGAGCCGAATTGGACTACTCTCGATCGCTCGACGCGTCAGCGCCGACTGGTGGATTGGATCAGTCGCGATATCGGTCCACGCGTCGAACTCGATGCGGAAGGCAAGCGGGCGCTCGCCGTGTTCGAGGCGATGCTGCAGTGTCGTCGGCGATATGGTGCCGAGGCGATCGGTTCGTACATCGTCAACGGTGTCGAGGGGGCCGATGACGTTCTGGCCGCCATGCTGCTCGCGAGATGGGCTGAGGCGTTCGACAAGGTGACGGATGAGCTCGCCGTCGATGTGTCGCCGATGTTCACGACGCCTGCGGCGCTCAGCCGTGCCGGTGAGCTCATGGGCGAGTTGCTCGCCGAGCCTCTGTACCGAAAGCACCTCGATGCCCGAGGCCGTCAACAAACCGTGCTCGTCGGTTACTCCGAAGGCAACAAGCGCGAAGGGATCGTCGCCTCGCGTCTTGCGGTGTACGAGGCTCAAGCGGCGATCGCCGCGTCGTTGGCGGCCGCCGGCGAGGAGCACCGCATCGTTCACGCCCGTGGCGGCAGTATTCCCCGCGGCGGTGGACGTATCGATGCGGTGGTCAGTGCATCGCCGCCGTCTACGATCAACGGCTGGCTGCGATTGACCGAGCAGGGCGAGAGCATCATCCAGCACTACGGTCTCGGCCCCATTGCACTGCGTACGCTGGAGCGCGCGTTCAGTGCCCTGTCTTTGGCCAATGCCACCGCGCGGGGCGTGGGTTCGGTCGGATCCGAGGCAGAGCGACTCCAGATCGCGAGGGAGTTGTCGCGCGCCAGCGCGGCACGCTATGGCGCCCTCGTCGATGATTCAGCGGAGTTCCACGAGTGGTTCCGCTGCGTGACGCCGATCGATGTCATCGAACGCATGCAAATCGGTGGTCGTCCGATCGCGCGCGAGGGTATCGGCGGTCTCGCGGGGTTACGTGCGGTGCCGTGGGTGTTTGCGTGGACGCAGAATCGGATGCTGCTGCCCGGTTGGTACGGTGCAGGCACCGGATTACAGGTAGCCGTCGAGACCTTCGGGCTCCCCGCGATACGACAGGCACTCGCCGAATGGCCTTTCCTGCGTAACTTGATCGATGACGTCGAGATCATGCTGGCTCGTTCCGATTTGCAGATCGCAGAGAAGTACGATGCGTTGCGGCCCGGATCCGATGACCGGTTCTTCGGCGAAGTACGCCGCGAATATCGCCTGACTCGTGAACTTCTGCTGCTCGTCAAAGACCAACAGAATCTGCTCGATGGCGATCGAACGCAGCAGAGGGCCCTGGCTCTGCGCAACCCCTATGTCGACCCGATGAACCTCATGCAGGTCGATCTGCTGCGCCGCTGGCGAGAAGGAGGACGAAATGACCGCGATCTACTCGAAGCCTTGCTGGCAAGTGTCAATGGTATTGCCCAAGGTCTTCAGGACACCGGCTGATCACATTCGAAGCCGCGGTTCTCTACTGCGACGTGTCGCAGTCGGGATGGCGCTGGTTTCTTTGAGCGCCTTCTCCTCGGCTGACGTGGCGCGGGCGGAGTCGGCACCTCCGGCCTGGGTCATCGACACCGACCTTTATGCGGCATGGCAGGGTCGTAACGACGTTCAGGTTCCGAACGATGCGAACGGGTCGCGTTTTGCGCTCGATCGCTTGACCGGTGACGGGCCCTATTTGGCGCCGCGTCTGCAGGTGTCCTGGCCCTCGAGTGGGCGAAGGGAGTGGCGTGTGCTGCTTGCTCCGCTGTCGCTCTCCAATGAGGGTGTAAGCGCCGACCCCATCCGTTTTCAGGGCGCGAACTTTTCTGCCGGTGTCGTCGATGCCCGTTATCAGTTCAACTCCTGGCGCGGCACGGTGCGATGGCGGTGGATCGATCGCGACGATCTCGTGGTGAAGGTCGGATTCACGGCGAAGATTCGTGACGCGAGCATTCGACTTCGTCAGGGTGCGCGCTCGGCTGAGAAAGACAATACCGGTTTCGTGCCCTTGATCCACGGCGCATTCGAGCGTCCGTTGGGGCGAGGTTGGCGGGTTGAGGGCGACATCGATGCGCTGGCGGGTGGGCCCGGATATGCCGTCGATGCGGGCGTCAAACTCATGAAAGCGATCGACGACGAGTGGTCTGTCGGCGCCAGTGTGCGGTTCCTCGACGGCGGTGCGGACAACGACGAAGTCTATGCCTTCGCCCGATTCACGAGTGCGGGGGTTTCGATTCGCTGGCAGCCGCGCTGAGTGGTGGCGGGGGCGGGTCCTCTTCCAAAGCGAGCTTTTCGGCTTGCTCGAAATCATCGAACTGGCCCCGATCGACTGCCCAAAAAAATGCCCATACGGCGATTCCGCCGATCAGGATCGACAGCGGGATCAGCAAGTAGACGCTCTCCATCAACGCTCTCCTTCGGCGGGGTACAGGATGCGTTGCGCGTTGAACACGACGATCATCGACGACAACGACATGCCGAGCGCAGCAACCCAGGGCGGCATGAATCCGAGTGCGGCGATCGGGATCGCCGCGATGTTGTAGAACGCCGCCCACCGCAAATTCTGGCGCACGATGCGAAGACCGCGTCGTGCCACACCGATGCCTCGGGGCAGCGACGACAGCGACTCGCGAAGCAACAGCAAGTCTCCGGCGGCATGCGCGATCGACGATCCGCGACCCATCGCCATCGAGACATCGGCAGCGGCGAGCACCGGGCCGTCGTTGATGCCGTCGCCCACCATGAGTACCCGATGTCCTGTCGCTTGTTCTGCGCGTAGAAGCTCGAGCTTTTGCCGAGGTTTAAGAGAGGAGGTGGCGTTCGCGATGCCAAGTTCGCGCGCCACGCGATTGACGGGCTCTTCCGAATCGCCACTCGCCAATAGCACTCTTAGATTCAATTCCTGCAATGCTGAGACGGTTTCCGAGGCATCGTCGCGAATCGAGTCCGCGACCGTGAAGGAAACCCGCACCCCCGAGTCGCTCGTCAGCGTGATACCGGGCTGCCCGATGCGCCAACGCGCGCCATCGATGGTGCCCTCGATTCCTTCGCCGGCGATCTCGTGGGCATCGGCACACACCACGTGGGAATCATTGAATGGTTTGAATGCCGCAGCGATCGGGTGCTGGGACTGCGCTTCGAGTGCCGCCGCGATGGCGAGCGCGCGTTCGCGCGAAATC
>JBIJCL010000135.1:0-5488 GCA_044344725.1 Steroidobacteraceae bacterium
CGAATTCCTCGAGGATCTCTTCTTCCTCGAACGTGGTGTTGCCCACGAGGTTGATCTGCCGGATCTTCGCGCGCTTGCCTTCCTTGATCTCGATCTTCACGCGTACGCGATTGTCGGGTAACTCTTCGACCTGCGCATCGATGCGCACGGCGTACTTGCCGCGACTGAAATACTGGTCGGTGAGATATTGCTTGACGTCTTCGAGCACCGAGCGATCGAAGGTCTTGCCGGTCGCGAGGCCCACGTTGCGCAAGCTCTTATTGAGATCCTCGGTCTTGATGTCCTTGTTACCCGTGATCTCGAAGCTCTCGATCGAGGGGCGCTCGAGCACGGCGACGATGAGCGTACCCTCGTCCCAACGCAGTTCGACGTCACGGAAGAACCCGGTGTCGTAGAGCGCGCGGATCGCCTCGCGCACGCGCTGCGGCGAGAGCCGGTCACCGATGTTCACCGGCAGGTAGTTGTAGACCGTACCTTCCGACACACGCTGCAAACCCTCGACGCGGATGTTGTCGACCCGCAGCGCAGGGGGACCTCCGGCCGACTGGGCCAGCGACGGAGGAGCGATCAGGGCGTAGGCAGCGAGCAGGCTCGCCATCAAAGAAAGACGAAGGGACATCATCAGCCGAGCTGCCTCGCGAAATCGTTGAAAAGAGCGACGCTCATGAGCATGAGCAACAAAGCGATACCGATCTGCTGCCCGAGCGCCTGCACACGCTCGGAGAGCGGCGCGCCACGCGCCCACTCGGCGAGCTGGTAAATGATTTGGCCGCCATCGAGGATCGGGATCGGCAGCAGGTTCAGGAACCCGAGGCTGAGCGAAATCACGATGAGGAACCCCAGGAATTCAGTGAGACCGCTCTGCGCGGACTCGCCGGCGAACTCCGCGATGGTCAGCGGCCCCGAGAGATTTTTGAGCGACACCTGGCCGATGAGCATGCGCGCGAACATCTTCGCCTGCAGCACCGTCATGTCCCAGGCGCGCACCGTCGCGAACGAAAGCGCCTCGATCGGGCCATAGCTGCGCTGCGTGACCATCGACTCCGGCCACGGCGGCGGGGGCGGTGTCTGCACGCGGATACGTCCGATTTCGCGACCGTCGACGATATCGGCGGCCGTACGCATCGTAAGCTGCGAGGCACGACCCTCGCGCTGATAATCGATGACGACCTCGCGATTGGGCCGCGACGAAATCGCCTCGACGAGCGCACGAAAATCATTGATCGGCTCGCCATCGACGGCCGTCACCCGGTCTCCGGCGCGCAAGCCCGCGACATCCGCCGGACCCCCCGCTTCGACCTTGCCGATCTCAGCCGGCACCGGAGGCACCCAGAAGCGCATACCGAGTCCCGGCAACAAAGCCTGCGGCTCGGTCAGGGCACGACGCACTTCGGCGTCCTCGACGCGCAGCTCGAGCACGCGTACACCCGAACCCGGTCGCTGCACCTCGATGTCGACTTGGCCATCGTTGCTGATGGCTTCCATGAACCCGAGCATCACGTCCGAGTGCGTCGCAACCTTACGACCTTCGATACGCAGGAATTCGTCGTTGGCGCGCAAATCGGCGCGCGAGGCGAGCGAGTCGGCCACGACCGAACCCACCACAGGCTTCACTTGAGGCTCGCCGCTCACCCAGAGCACGGCCCACAGCACGAGGATGGCGAAGATGATGTTGAACGCGGGCCCTGCGAGCAGCACGAGGATGCGCTGCCACGGATGCTTGCGCGTGAACGATCGCTCGAGATCGGCGGGTGGCACGGGGCCCTCGCGCTCATCGAGCAGCTTGACGTAGCCGCCGAGCGGCAACGCGGCGATGACGTATTCGGTGCGATCGGCTCCCGCCACGCGCGTCCAGAGCGCCGGACCAAAACCCACCGAGAAACGCAGCACCTTGAAACCGAGTTTGCGCGCGACCCAGTAATGGCCGTACTCGTGCACCGTGACGAGCAGGCTCACGGCCACGATGAACCCGACGATGGTCCAGAGCCAATCCATCAGTACGCTCTCGAGGCGTGACGCCCCTCGGCGATCTCACGCAACGCGGCCCCACGCGCTGCGGTATCGGCCGCGAGCACGCTCTCCAGATCCTTGGCCTCGCCAGCCGGCACGGCATTCATCACGGAGTCAATGACCGTCGGGATACCGCTGAAGTTCAAATGGCCCTCCAGGAACGCCGCTACGGCGACCTCATTGGCCGCGTTGAGGATGGCAGGCGCCAGACCCCCCGCCGCGGCCGCCTGACGCGCAAGCGTCAAACAGGGGAATCGACCCGTGTCCGGGGGCTCGAATTGAAGGACGCCAGCCCGGGCGAGGTCGAGGAATTGTACACCGGAGTCGATCCGGTCCGGCCAACCGAGGGCGTGGGCGATCGGGGTGCGCATATCGGGCGAGCCGAGCTGCGCGAGCATCGAGCCGTCGACGTACTCGACGAGCGAGTGCACCAAACTCTGCCGGTGCACCACCACCTCGACCTTCTCGAGCGGCAAGCCGAACAACATGCGCGCCTCGATCACCTCGAGACCCTTGTTCATGAGCGTCGCCGAATCCACGGAGATCTTGCGGCCCATCACCCAGCGCGGATGACGGCAGGCCTGCTCCGGCGTCGATGCGGCGATCTGCTCGGCGCTCCAGTCGACGAACGGTCCGCCCGAGGCGGTGAGCAGGATGCGGCGCACCCCCTTCGGCGCGCGACCCGTCTCGGCACCCGCGGGCCAGCACTGGAAGATCGCGTTGTGTTCGCTGTCGATCGGCAACAACGTTGCCCTACCCTCGCGCGCCGCCTCTATGAGCATCGGGCCGGCCATCACGAGCGGTTCCTTGTTCGCGATCATGAGCCGCTTGCCCGCGCGCGCCGCCGCAAGCGATGAAGACAGTCCTGCCGCACCCACGATGCCCGCCATGACGAAAGGCGCCGAGGGCATGGCCGCGATCTCATCGAGCGCCGACTCACCGACGAGCACACGCGTTTTGGAGCCCGCCGCACGCAGGGCGTGCTCGAGCGCACGCGCCGCCTCGGGCTCGACGAGCGCCGCGCACTCGGGCGCGAACTTCAGACACTGCGTCAATAATTTTTCGTGATCGCGTCGGGCACCGAGCGCGACGATCTTGAATCGATCGGGATGACGCGCGACCACATCGAGCGTGCTGTCACCGATGCTGCCCGTCGAGCCGAGCACGGCGATGCCAATCGTCGTGCTCACGCGAGGGCTCCGACCTTGATGAGTCCCAACACGAAAAGCGGAACACCCGCCGAGAGACTATCGAAGCGATCGAGTACGCCACCGTGGCCCGGGAACAAGCGCCCGCTATCTTTGAGCCCCGTGTGGCGCTTCATGAGGCTCTCGGTGAGATCGCCGACCACCGAAAACGCCGCGGCTCCCGCCGCGAGCAACATCACCGGTACAACCGGCCACTCGAGCAGGCTCGCACCGATCGCCGCGACGACGAGCGAGGCGATCACACCGCCGATGACGCCCTCCCAGCTTTTGCCGGGCGAGACTTTCGGCGCGAGCTTCGTGCGCCCGAATCGATGGCCCGCGAAATACGCACCGACGTCCGCTGCCATGATGACGATCAAGGAAAAGAGCACGAGCGCCGCGCCGTTATCCTCGAGTCGCAGCCGAATGAGCGCCACACCCGCCGGTACGAGCACGACCACCCCCGCAATGGCCGCGGCCACCGAGCCGCCGCGCGTGGGGACGAACATCACCCAACCGAGTGCGATGACCCACCACAGCGCCGCCAGCGCGAGCATCAGGGTGAAGGCTTCGGTACCGCTCGTGTATTGCCAAGCGACATACAGCCCGAGCGCGACGAGCACCACATAGGCGAGACGCAGCCGGCGACGCTCAGGATGCAGGAACGCGGACCACTCCCATGCGCCGCCCGTGACGACGAGCACGATGAGAAAGATGGTGACGACCGCGGGCAATGCGAAGAGCACCACGAGCAGCAGCGCCGCGAGCACCACGGCGGTGAGCACCCGCTGCCGCAGCTCGCTCATTTCTTTGGACCTGTCAGCCCGAAGCGACGCTCACGCCGCGCGAAATCCTCGAGCGCGACCTTGAACTCCGCCTCGTCGAAGTCGGGCCAGAGCACGTCGGTGAAGAAGAGCTCGGCATAGGCGATGTTCCAGAGCAAAAAATTGCTCACGCGATGATCGCCGCCTGTGCGGATGAAAAGATCGGGGTCCGGCAGATCCGAGAGCTGCAACTCGGCGGAGAACAGGTCTTCGTCGATGTCGGCCGCGCGGATCTCACCGCTCGCCGCGCGCGCCGCGAGACGCTTGGCCGCCTCGAGCACATCCCATCGTCCGCCGTAACTCACCGCGACCTGCAGTTTGAGTCCATCGTTGGCCGCCGTGAGCGCCTCGGCCTCGGCGATGCGTTGCTGCAAGCGCACCGACAACCGCTGCCGATTGCCGATGATGCGCACGCGCACCCGATTGGCATGGAGCTCGGCGACCTCGCGATCGAGCGCTTCCATGAAGAGGCCCATGATCGCCGCAACCTCGGTCTCGGGCCGTCGCCAGTTCTCGCTCGAGAACGCGAAGAGCGTCAGCGCCTCGATGTTGAGCTTCGCGCACTCGCGGATGACCTTGCGCACGGGTTCGATGCCCGCACGATGCCCGACCGGTCGCGGCTCACCCCGGGCTTCGGCCCAGCGGCCGTTCCCGTCCATCACGATGGCGATGTGGTGAGGTAGTGCCAAGATCGCGGGGACCTTTGGGCCTCAAACCTGCATGATTTCTTTTTCTTTGGCCGCGAGCGCAGCGTCGATCTCGGCCACGTGCTTGTCCGTGAGCTTCTGGATCTCTTCCTGCGCCTTCTTTTCCTCATCTTGGCTGATGAGTTTTTCTTTGAGGGCCTCTTTCACATCCTGCAGTACGTCGCGGCGCACGTTGCGCACGGCGACGCGGGCGTTCTCGGCATCGCCCCGCACCACCTTGGTGATGTCGCGACGACGTTCCTCGGTGAGCGGCGGCAACGGCACGCGGATCACCGAGCCTGCCGTATTCGGCGTGAGGCCAAGGTCCGATTTGTAGATCGCCTTCTCGACCGACTGGATCGCGCTCTTGTCCCAGGGCGTGATCACGAGCGTGCGCGCATCTTCGACGCTGATGTTCGCCAGCTGCGAGAGCGGCGACTCGGTGCCGTAGTAATCGACCTTCAGGTTCTCGACGAGGCTCGGACTCGCGCGGCCCGTACGCAGCTTCTTGAGATCGAGCGCAAACTGTTGCACGCACTTGGTCATGCGCGTCGTGGCATCTTTCTTGAAATCTTCGATCATCGTCTTCTACCTCAATCGTTCGTGACGACCGTACCCACTTCTTCGCCTCGAGCGATACGCAGTAGGTCGCCGGCATTGTTCATGTTGTACACCTGCAGCGGGATCTTGTTGTCGCGGCACATCACGATCGACGTGGCGTCCATCACGTTGAGCCGCTCATCGCGCACCCGGTCGAAGGTGAGTCGAGGATAGCGTACCG
>JBIJCL010000136.1:0-5457 GCA_044344725.1 Steroidobacteraceae bacterium
CACGCTACGCGTGTACGCCGCAATGTTGCGCTCGCTCGACCGCAACATCGGACGACTGCTCGCCTCGCTGCGCGAACGCGGGCTCGACGACGACACCTTGGTGATTTTCACGAGTGATAACGGCGCGCCCCACTACGCGGGCGTCGGGCATCGTAACCAGCCCTACCGAGGCTGGAAGGCAACCTACTTCGAAGGCGGCATTCGAGTGCCTTTCTTCATGCGCTGGCCTTCGGGTCTGCCCGAGGGGCAAGTCGTTGCGGGACCTGCGGCCCACTTCGATATCTTCTCGACAATCGCTGCAGCCGCGGAGGTCGCTCCGCCCCGCGATCGCATCATCGACGGCGTGAATCTGCTTCCATTCGCTCGTGGCGAAATCGCGGGACCGCCTCACGAGGCTTTGTATTGGCGTACGGACGACTATCTGACGCTCCGTCTCGGCGACTGGAAACTGCAGACGAGTCGACTCGCCGGAAAAACCTGGCTCTTCGACCTCGCGACCGATCCCAGCGAGAAAACCAATCTCGTCAACCGCGAGCCGGCCCGGGTCGCCGACATGACCGCAAAGCTCGAGGCGTTCGATCGCCAACAAGCTGCGCCGCTCTGGAAATCCCTCGCCGCCAATCCGATTCCGATAGACCGGTCTTTGCAAGAACCGGCCAAAGCCAAAGAAGAGTTCGTCTACTTCTCCAACTGACGAACCGTCTCGAGAATCTCTCGCAAGGTTTCGATGGGCAGCTGACCGGGTGCCGACCGTTGTGCGCCCGAGGCGAAGGTGAGCGCAGAACCAAACAGCCCCCCAAAGACGCGCGTCACCACGCCGAGGGACCCCATCGCCATGGTAACGAGCGGCAGCGACAACTCGCGCGAGGCGCGCTCCGTCGCCGCGAGCAAGCGTAAAACGTCGGAGGCCGTCTTCGGCATCACGGCGACTTTGGCCACATCGGCACCGGCTGTCGCCGCACGCGTGAGCAGGCCGACGATCTCATCTTCCGAAGGCGTGTCCTCGACATGGTGCGACGAGACGATCACCTGAACATCGCTCCGATGAGCAACGTCGATGACCGCCAGAACGATGTCCGAGGGTAGCGACAACTCGACATCGACGAAGTCAAATTTCTTAGATTCGGCAGCACTCGACAGCAACCGACCGACCGCAGCCAGATCAAGCGCCGTCTTCGCTCCACCTTCCTGTTCGGAGCGCAGCGTGAAGATCAACGGACGCTCGCCCGTTGCCGCCCGTATCCGCGACGACGCCTCGATGACCGCTTCGAGCGAGTCGACGTGGCGAAAATGGTCCACGCGCCACTCGATCACATCCGGCGCACGCCTCCGCAACGCATCGAGATCAGAGTCGAGGGTCGACAGATCAGCCGTCATCAAAGACAGGCAGATGGCGGGCTCTCGTCCGTTGCCCAATGTTTTTCCGCGGACCGAGAGAGGTCGGAAGCTCGTCATGACAACACGTTGAGGAAGGTGGTGATGATGACCGCGTTGGTGAAATCGATGAAAAACGCCCCCACGATCGGTGCCACCAAGAATGCTCTCGGGGCAGGCCCGAAGCGCTCGACGATCGTGCGCATCACGGCCATCGCGTTGGCGGTCGTGCCCAGCATGAATCCGGTGAATCCACCGCTCATCACGGCGGCATCGTAGTCACGGCCCATGACGCGAAATACCACCCAAGCGCAAAAGAGTGCCACGGCGACCAATTGCAAGACCAGGTTCACGATCAGCGGCAGTGCCAGTGACGCCAACTCCCACAGTTTGAGATTCATGAGGGCGATAACGAGGAAGAGCGTGAGGCAGACTGCGCCGACTTTCGATGCGAGATCGTGCGGTATGCCGATCCAACCCGTCCGGTCATCAATGTTTCGGATCAACGCACCGACGAGCATGGCGCCGACATATCCTGGAAGAGTGAGCCCTGCTTCGACGAAACCCCAACTCAACACTCCGCCCGCTGCCATCGCCACCAGCAATACGGTCAGCGCCTTGAGCGCATCTCGCACCCCGTCCTCATCACCTTCGTCATCCTGAGAGGTACGCGTGCTGTCGGGAGCCGTAACCTCGACATGCACCGACGCGTCACGCGTTGCGCGAGCCGTATTTCCCTCTAGACCATGACGGACGAGTAACCGAGTCGCGATCGGTCCGCCGAAGAGACCTCCGAGGACGATGCCCGCCATGGCGGCGGCGATGGCGAGACTCTCCGCCGCGGGCACGCCGGCCGCAGCAAACTGCGGCGCAAAGGCCAGTGCCGTCGCGGGGCCACCCGTCAGCGCCGTCGAACTCATGAGTACGCCGAGTAACGGCGTCTCGCCGAATGCGACGGCCACACCAATTCCGATGAGGTTTTGAGCGATGGCGAGAACACTCGCGAGCGCGAGAAATAGCAGCGCCTGGCCACTGCCGGCGCGCAGCAACGCGACACTCGCACTCAAACCGATCGAAGTGAAGAACGCCGTCATCAGCGGCGCCTGAAGACTGGTGTCGAAGCTGAACGTCGCGGTGTCGGTGACACGCAAAGACGTAATGATCAAAGCGATGATCAATCCGCCGACGACCGCAGCCGGAATGTTGTACCGCCCCAGCACGGGAACTGCTCTGACGAGCGCAAATCCCACGAACAGCGCGATGCCTCCGAGGGCGAGCGTCTGGATCAAATCAAACTCGATCATGGGTCACTACCCTAGCACGCGGATGGGAGGGGAGCTCCATCCGGGCGTCGCATGCGCCATCGCGCAGGCAGACTCAACGCTGACGTTGGACTTCGTCCGCCTCGACCGTCGAGGCCTGATGCCCCCACTGGCTCCTTATAAAAGAGGACAGAGCGGCCACCTCGCCATCATCCAGTTTCTGTTGAAAGCCCTTCATCGACTCCCACGCTCCGAACGGAGCAGGCACCCGGCCATCAGGATGTGCCCCATAAAGAATGACGTTGATGAGCGAGGACGGATCGGCAGACTGGACGATCGCACTGCCGGCGAGCGGCGGCGCCTTCATGAAGCCCCCTCGGCCAGAGTCTTTATGACATTCGGAACAGTGCTCCCCATACAGGTCGGCGCCCTGCTTCACGATCTCGAGCGGAGGCGATCGGTGCGTCTCCTCCTCGATCGACGCAAGGCTCTTGAGAAACTCGGCGATCGCCGCGGCGTCTTCAGGGGTCAAACTTTGCGTGCCCCCCGCAATGACTTTGTTCATGGGGCCGAAGGTACCAGCCTTCGATGAATGTCCTGTCCGCAGATAATTCTCGATGTCCTTGCTCGACCAGGCCTGCAATCCCGCCTTGGCCGGCGTCAAATTGACGGCGGACCAGCGACGGATCTTTCCGGGCTCGACCTCGTCGAAGATGAAGCCTCCCCCGAGTCGCGCGTTATCACGCTCGGCCAGCATCAGATTTTTCGGTGAATGACAGGCTCCGCAATGACCGAGCCCCAGCGTCAGGTAGGCCCCGCGATTCCACCGCTCGGACTTCCACTCGTCAAATTCGAAAGAAGCCGACTGCCCAAAAAAATACTTCCACCCCGCGAGCAAGGGACGAATGTTCAGAGGAAACGGCAAATCGTTCTCGGGCGGACGATGACGAACGGGCTTTTCCCCCTTCAGAAAGACGAACAGCGCAAAGAGATCTTGTTCCGTCAGCGCGGCGAAGTGGGTGTACGGAAACACGGGGTAGAGATACCGTCCATCCCTCGAGACGCCCTGTCGCATCGCCCTCGCAAAATCGTTGAGCGTCCATCCGCCGATCCCTGTTTCGACATCGGGCGAGATATTGGTGGAGTAAATACTCCCGATCGGAGAGTCGAACGGTCCTCCCGCCACCTGGAAAGCGACGCCACCGCCAAGAGGCGGTCCGTCCTTGGCGGTGTGACACGACGCACAATTGCCGATGGCGGCGAGGTATCGACCATACTCGACATCGCTCTCCGAGGCGTTACGGAGATCGCGGTCCACCACAGGCGCCTGCTCGGTACACGACACCAATGCGAGGATCAACGTCAGCAGGCCAAGACGTAACCGCATCGTCGTAACGCTTATTTTCGTCTATAGACGTCGTGACATTGTCGGCACGGCAATGCATCGATGACCATGACGGCCGCGGCGTCCTTACCGTCTTGTCGCGCGATACGAGACGCCTTGAGTGCGTTGTCCGAAAAATCCTGCATCATCCGCAAGAATTTTGTTTTCTCCTGCCACGCCCTCGGCAGGGTGTCTCCACCGGGCGCACCCTTCTCGAAGGCACTAGAGGCGACACTCGCCGTCAGCGAGACCACTTCGAGATGCTGGACAAAGTTATCCTCGGGAATCGTTCCCGAGAGTACTTGGCCGATCGCCGACGTTTGCGCATCGATCACCCGCATGAGCTGTTGCCGATGCGCAATCGAATCGATGGCTCCCGACACTTTGCGCGCCGCATTGGCCGTCTTCGCTGCCGGCTGTCGATAGGCATCGTGGCATCCGCCGCAACCGAGCGCCGTCTTGATATCGTTTGCACCCGAAAACGGAGCTGTCGACTCGGAGAGCTGCATGAGCTTCGAGTTTTGAGTCTCCGCTCGCTTCGAAAAATCCGCCCATTTTTTCCAGATGTCGGGCTTCGCGTATCCACCCTCGACCCGCGGCTCGAAGGCTTTCTTGATCTGCCCCGAGGTCAACGCCAAAACCCTCAGATGCTTTGCCAGCTCCGCTTGCGGCGCGCCCAGCTGCACTGCGGTCTGATAGGCGACGACACCCTCATCGAGGGTTCGCATGACCGATTTTCGATACTCGATCTGTTCGCCGGGCTCCACTGCCCAACCGACCGTCGAGCAGCTCGCCAAAAAAATGATCCACTTCGCAATGCGCATCGCCCCCTCCCATCTCACGGCAGCACCGGAAATTCGTCCGCCAGAACAGTGATTGCCCCAAACCCGCTCACCTTCGCTTCGATACCGTGACCTTGCACATCACCGGGCGTCTCATCGGCGGCGAACGTGTAGACCGGACGACCGTGATAGGTCCACGCACGAACGGTCGGAACACCCTCCCCGTACGCGCCCGTCGGCTCGACGAATTGCGGATAGGGAACGTCGGCGACCGACCATGCGCCCATCGAGACGGCATCGGGGGCCGCGAGAACGGGCTGCCACTCACGCGCGCACGCCTTCGCATCACCGCAGAGCGCCGACCAGTGAGCGGCAGCGTCCCCGACTTCGTCGCAGGACAAACGGTCGGGTACCTGATCATGGCAATACATGGCGTACAGGGTCCGCCCCCGCGAGTCGGCGAATACCCAGCCGATTTCGGGCACCGACATGTGCATCGTCAAAAATTTCGGGCGCGGACTCGCCGGCTGGACCAACAGGGGTCGCCAAGCCTTGGACGCCACGAGCGACTGGACCAGAGAGGCCGAAGAATCACCGGTCACTCGGTAAAGGGGCGCACCGCGAAACACCCACTGCTTTCGACCATCGCGCCGGG
>JBIJCL010000138.1:0-5445 GCA_044344725.1 Steroidobacteraceae bacterium
ACTTCGGGGTGACGGATGTGACCCGAACCGAGCACCTCGCGGATGGTGAAGAAGTTGCCGAGCGACTTCGACATCTTCTCGTCATCCACGTTGACGAACCCGTTGTGCATCCAAAGATTGGCGAAGTGATCGCCCGTAGCCGCGCAGGACTGCGCGATCTCGTTCTCGTGATGCGGAAACTTGAGGTCCATGCCGCCGGCGTGGATATCGAAGTGGCTACCCAAAATTTCACCGGACATCACCGAGCACTCGATGTGCCAGCCCGGACGACCCGGACCCCAGGGCGACTCCCACGCGGGCTCACCGGGTTTCGCTTTTTTCCAAAGCACGAAATCGAGCGGGTCACGCTTGGCGGTATCGACCTCGATACGCGCACCGGCGCGGAGATCGGCCAGGCGTTTTCCCGAAAGTTTGCCGTAGTCCGCGAAGCTGCCGACCGAGTACATGACATCGCCGTCGCTCGCGACATAGGCGTGGCCCTTGTCGATGAGCGTCTGCGTGAGCGCGATCATGCCGGGCACGTATTGCGTGGCGCGCGGCTCGTGATCGGGTCGCAAGACATTGAGGCGATCGTAATCCTCGTGCATCGCATCGATGAAACGCGCGGTAAAGGCATCGATGGGCTCACCGAGCTCGGCCGCGCGACGGATGATCTTGTCGTCGATATCGGTGATGTTGCGGACGAAGATGACTTTGAGACCGCGATGCCGCAGGTATCGATGCACGATATCGAAGGCGACCTTCGAACGCGCGTGGCCGATGTGGCAGAAGTCGTAGACCGTGTCGCCGCAGAGGTACATGCGCACCTCGCCCGGACGAATGGGCGCGAGTGTCTGCTTCTGACCGGTCAACGAGTTATGGATGCGGATCGTCATGGGTGCGCGGAGCCTGCTCAGACGGCGGCGGATGATAGCCGCTCGAGGCGCGCGATGGCGCGATCAGCCGTCATGAGTTTAAGCAGCGGCGCGAGCTCGGGGCCGTCGCGGCGCCCGGTGAGCGCTTGCCGAAGCGGCTTGAAGAGCTCGGGACCTTTGCGACCCGTCTGCTCGCGAATCGCCGACGTGACGGCTTTCCAGTCGGTGCCGTGGGAGCGGATCGCTGCGGCGGCGGCCTCGAAGAATGCAGGGCCTGCGGCTTTGATCAGCTCAGCGCCCTCGGCATCGTGCTCAGGCAGTTCTCCGAAGACGACCTGAACCCAATACGCGGCGTCCGAAGGCAATAGAAGATTTTGGTGAAGCGCCGTCGCAAAGGCGCTTGCCGAGGCCGCATCCAGCGTGCTCGGCAGATGCGGACGCATCCATGCGAGCGCCTCATCACTCGAGAGCGCATGCACCGCCTGACGCTGCCACACCTCGAGCTGCACAGGGTCAAACCGCGCCGGCGAACGCACGAGGTGCGCAGGGTTGAACCCGGCGGCGAGTTTTTGCAGATCGAGCAGATCGTGCAGATCGCTCGAGTGACCGAGCCTGAAGAGATGGTTGACGAGCGCCTTCGGTAAATAGCCCTGCTCGCGCAGTTGTCTCAAAGATTTCGCGCCGTGGCGTTTTGAGAGCGGCGAACCGTCGGCCGAGGTGATGAGCGAGAGGTGTCCATAGGTCGGAGCCTTCAGCTCGAGCGCCATTGCGATGAGCAACTGACGCGGCGTATTGGAAAGATGATCTTCGCCGCGCAACACCGTGGTGACGCCGCTCAAGGCATCATCGAGCACGTTCGAGAAAAAGAACGCCGCCGAGCCATCGGCACGCTGAACGATGAAATCACCGATATCCGCGCACCCGAAGCGCTGCTCGCCGTGCACGAGATCAACGAACTCGACGCGACCGCCATCAGGCACTTTGAAACGCAGCGTCGGCTTGCGACCTTCGGCGATTTTGGCGGCGCGTTCGGAATCATTGAGATTACGGCAGGTGCCCGCGTAACGCGGGGGCCGACCCGAGGCGAGCTGCGACTTGCGGCTGACTTCGATCTCGAGCGGCGTGCAGTAGCAGGGGTATACGCGCCCTACCCGCTCGAGCTTATCGAGCGCTTCGCGATAGACGGCACCACGCTGACTCTGCGCGACGATCTCGCCATCCCATGAGAGACCCAGCCACTGCAGGTCTTCCATGAGTTGCTGGGTGAACTCGGGTTTACTGCGTTCTGCGTCCGTGTCTTCGATGCGCAGCAGGAAGCGGCCGCCCTCGCGCCGGGCGAGCAGCCAGTTGAAGAGCGCCGTGCGCGCATTGCCAAGGTGCAACTCGCCCGTGGGGCTCGGTGCGAAGCGGGTGGTGGTCGAGGGATGGGTCATCAGGCAGCCTGCAGCAAAAATTCCACTTTGACGGCGCGATACGGAAACTCGATGCGCCCGTCGTCCGCGCGTCGCAGCACACCCGACTGAAGCAAGGCCTTCACATCACCGTGAACGGCTTTGACGTCGCGACCGACTCGTCTCGCCGCCTCACGAATCGACAACGGCCCGGCGCCACATAGCGTCTTGAGCAGCTCCCAACGCTTGGCGGTGAGCACCTCCCAAAGCAACTCGGGCGTCGCAAAACTGATACGCGCCTCGCGTTCGGCGCGACCGGACTTAGCGGTTTTGGAGACTTCCGCGAGCACTTTTGCACGGGATTTCACATCGAGAGTGAGTGTCTTCATGTTTACCCCGCGGACCGGCATCGAATGGGCGCATTTTAACCGTTCGCGTGCCGTTGATTCAGGATGATGGCTAGAATCTAGCCCGTGCGCCACCTGTTCGTCTCCGACCTGCACCTCGACGCGAGCGCGCCTGCGACCATCGAGGCGTTTTTGCGCTTTCTCGAGGGCGAGGCTCGCGGGGCGACGTCCCTGCATATTCTCGGCGATCTCTTCGAGACTTGGATCGGTGATGACGATCCGGATCCGGCGCGCGATCGGGTCTGTCGGGCGCTACGCGCGCTGTCGGACTCGGGCGTCGCCCTCTACGTGATGCAGGGTAACCGCGATTTTTTGTACGGCGAGGCGTTCGAACGACGCATCGGTGGGACGCTGGTGTCGGACCCATCGGTCGTCACCCTCTTCGGCGAGCGCGTGCTGCTGACCCATGGTGATCTCTTGTGTACCGGCGATGCCGCGTATCAGGAGCTGCGCACGACGGTGCGTGACCCGGGGTTCAGGGATCGTGTGCTCAAACTCCCCATCGATGCGCGACAAATGCTCGCCAACGCCGCGC
This sequence comes from Steroidobacteraceae bacterium, assembly GCA_044344725.1. Classification (GTDB taxonomy): domain Bacteria; phylum Pseudomonadota; class Gammaproteobacteria; order Steroidobacterales; family Steroidobacteraceae; genus UBA964. The sequence continues at coordinate 3,188 of JBIJCL010000138.1, forward strand.
GCGCGGGCAGTAAGGCCCACACCCGCGCTACCGCTGCGACGATCATGGATGTCACGCCATCCGCGGTGATCGCTGCCTTCGAGGTGAGCGGCACGCGGAAGATGATTCATGGGCACACGCATCGCCCTGCTGAACATCGTCATGCCACGCGTGATGGCGACGCAGAACGCGTCGTGCTCGCCGCGTGGGATGAGGCAGGGGAATTTTTAGAAGTCACGGCTGACGGTTGGGGAAGACGGAAGGTAAACTAGCTCGCGACGATTTCTTTTATCGATCGGAGGGTTTATGCCGAGCCGCTCTCAATGTCAGCCATGAGACCGACGCGTCTTCGGTAGTGACCCAAGCGATCCCGCTCAGATCTTCGCTGAGCCTGCCTGCGGCAATCCTGAATGAAACCTGAACTCCGCATCCGGGCTCGTGGCGAGCTCGGCTTCGAGAGTTGCGAGCTCTTCGAGGCGCGCTGACCAGGGTTTTTGGCGTTCGCACTCAGGGTGCGCTTTGACGTGCGCTTCGGCGAGTTTCAGATAAAGCTCGAAGTGTCGCGCCTCGGAAGCCTGCAACCCCTCGTAAAGCGCTGCGACATCGGCGGGGAGGCTCTCACCTTCTTTACGACTCGAGAGCAAAGAAAACCGTTCGCAGGAACGCGCCTCGATGAGCGCGCCGCAAAGCAGAAGATCGAGCTTGCGATACGGCTCGTGCGTCGTCATCGCCTCCCGAAGCGCCGAAGCGTAACGACCGGGCTTGCGACGCAGATAAGGCACCGCATGCGCCTGCATCAACTTATCGACTTGCTCGAAGTGACGCAGCTCTTCGCGAGCGAGTTTCGAGAGTCGCGTAGCGAGCGCACGATCTTCGGGATACGCAAACATCAGCGCGAGCGCCGTGGACGCGGCTTTCTTCTCGCAGTTGGCGTGGTCGGCGAGCAGCTCAGGCCAGCGACGGATGGCTTCGTCGACCCACTCCGGCGGGGTCGCAGCGCGCAGCGGCGGCCGCATCAGACGCCGCGGACGACCTTGAGCGAACTGCCGCTCCGTCGACGCGCCTTGGCGGCATCGGAACGTTCTTGCTGCAAACGCTCGAGGTATTCAGGGGTCACGTCGCCCGTGACGTATTTGCCCGAGAAGCACGAAGTGTCGAACTCGGTGACGTAGGAGTCATCGTGCTGACAGGCGAGTTCGAGATCGGTGAGGTCCTGGTAAATGAGCCAATCGGCGTTGATGACCTGACGTACTTCTTCTTCGGTGCGCCCCGCTGCCACGAGTTCGCTCGCCGCTGGCATGTCGATGCCGTAGACGTTCGGGTGGCGCACGGGCGGCGCTGCCGAGGCGAAATACACCTTGCGCGCACCGGCCTCGCGCGCGAGCTCAATGATTTGAGCGGACGTGGTACCGCGGACGATCGAGTCGTCGACGAGCAGCACGTTCTTGTTGCGGAACTCGAGATCGATCGCGTTGAGTTTGGAGCGCACCGATTTTTGACGCTCTTCTTGGCCGGGCATGATGAACGTGCGACCGATGTAGCGGTTCTTGATGAACCCTTCGCGAAACTTGATGCCAAGGCCCTGCGCCAACTGCAGCGCCGCGACGCGGCTTGTATCGGGCACGGGGATCACGACGTCGATATCGTGGTCTGGTCGCTCGCGACGGATTTTCTCGGCAAGCCGATCGCCCATACGCATGCGCGCACGCTGCACCGATACGTTATCGATGATGCTGTCGGGCCGCGCGAAATAGACGTACTCAAAAATACAGGGCGCTTGGCGCGTCGTCGCCACACACTGCTGCGAATTCAGTCGACCGGCTTCGTCGATGAAGACGGCTTCGCCCGGGGCGACATCACGCACCTGCGTGAAGCCGAGCATGTCGAGCGCGACCGACTCGGAGGCGAGCATGAACTCGACGCCCTTTGCCGTTTCGCGCTGACCGATCACGAGCGGACGGATGCCGTTCGGATCACGAAACCCCAAGATGCCGTGACCGATCACCATCGCGACGACGGCATAGGCACCGCGGCAACGACGGAAGAGCGCACTCACGGCGGCGAACACGTCTGCGGCAGTCACGCGAGGCGTGCCGACGCGCTGCAACTCGGAAGCGAGCACGTTGAGCAACACTTCGGAGTCGGACGAAGTGTTGAGATGACGACGCTCTTCGCGGATGAGCACATCGGCGAGTTCGGTGGCGTTCGTGAGATTGCCGTTATGACCGAGCACGATGCCGTAGGGCGCGTTCACATAAAACGGCTGCGCCTCGGAGACG
>JBIJCL010000004.1:0-18292 GCA_044344725.1 Steroidobacteraceae bacterium
GCTTGACCGAGCGTGAGATAGCCGAGCCCGACGTCGCACAGTAGCTTGAGTACATGATGCAGGCTGGCGTGGGGCTCGAAGAACGAGGTCGCATCTTCGATGTTCATGGCGAGCACGTCGCCGATACTGAGATCGCGCCACGTAACCGACAGTGTTTCTGAATTGAATCGGCTGCCTCGACAAACATCACAGATCACTTTCACATCCGGCAGGAAGCTCATCTCGACGGTCTGTACGCCTTGACCCTCGCAAGCCTCGCAACGCCCTCCCGCCGTATTGAATGAAAAGCGACCGGCGCCATATCCCCGCAGCCGCGCCTCGCTGGTGTTGGCGAAGATTTTCCGGATGTCGTCCCATATGCCGACATATGTCGCGGGGCAGGAACGCGGAGTTTTGCCGATCGGTGTTTGGTCGACTTCGAGCACGCGATCGACCGCTTCGATACCGCGAATCGCGGAGCAACCGACCGGGTCTCCGTCCTGTGAAACGATCGTACGCGCACTCGTGTAGAGCACGTCTCGGGCGAGGGTGGATTTACCTGAGCCCGATACACCCGTCACGACGACCAAGCGACCTAGCGGAATACGCGCGTTGATATCCGCGAGGTTATGCAGCTGTGCATGTTCAATGATGAGCGACGGCGTTTTTTTATCGACGGCGCGATGAGGGGTCGCGCGATGCTTGAGGGGATTCCGAAGATAACGTCCCGTAACCGATTCAGGATTGGCGATCAGGTCTTTGAGTTTGCCTCGACCGACGATACGGCCACCGCGTACTCCGGCGCCCGGTCCCAAGTCGATGACATGATCGGCACGACGGATCGTGTCTTCGTCGTGCTCCACGACCACGAGCGTATTGTGATGCGCCGCCAGCTCCCCGAGTGCCTCGAGCAGGATGCGGTTATCTCGAGGATGCAAGCCAATCGTTGGTTCGTCGAGCACGTAACAGACACCGCGAAGATTGGAGCCGAGCTGCGCAGCGAGGCGAATCCGCTGGGCCTCACCTCCTGAGAGCGTTGGTGCTGCACGATCGAGCCCGAGATACCCGAGGCCTACTCGCTCCAAGAAGCCGAGTCGTGCCCGGATTTCTGCAAGTAGGTCCCTGGCAATCGCTCGCTCACGCTTTTCGAGTTTCAGACCTTCGATGGTTGCCAGAGACTTCGCTACCGGCTGGCAGGTGAAACTGCCGATCGATTTTCCACGGAAACGGACCGAACGGGCGACTTCATTGAGTCGTTCGCCTTGGCAGCTTTGGCAGGTTTTCGCTTCGTCATCATGCCATTCATTCCACGAGGCCTCTTCCCCTGTTTGCTCCTCATCAAAGCCCGAAAGCTCGAGCCCGGTGCCAAAACAATCGCCGCACCAGCCTTGCTTGCTGTTGAAGGAAAATTGTCGTGGGTCGAGCTCTGCAAAGCTCGTCCCACAGCCAGGACAAGCTCTTTTTGTCGAAAACACGATGGGCTTTCGACTGCCGAGAGGCAATACTTGCACCACGCCTTTGCCATGCTGCAACGCTTCGGCGAGTTTTGCGCGAAGGTCCGATTCGCCACGCGCAGAAATGCCGAGTCGGGCGACCGGAAGTTCAATGTCGTGCTCCTTGAAACGATCGAGGCGTGGCCATGGTTTCACCGGCAGGCGTTCACCATCGACTCGCAACTCGCGATATCCCTTGCCTGCAGCCCACTTCGCCAGATCGGTATAAAGACCCTTGCGCGAAACGATGAGTGGCGCGAGAAGATCGATGGTCTTTCCTTTGAAGTCCTTGATGATGCGAGCGGCGATGGCCTCGGCTGATTGAGGTTCGATGGCGACATCGCAATCCGGGCAGTATTGTGTGCCGAGCTTGACGTAGAGCAGTCGAAGGAAGTGGTAGATCTCCGTCAGCGTTGCGACGGTACTTTTTCGACCGCCACGACTCGTGCGTTGTTCGATGGCCACGGTAGGGGGAATGCCGCGTATCGAGTCCACCTCGGGTCGCGCGGCAGGCTGAACGAACTGCCTCGCATAAGCATTGAGCGATTCGAGATAACGACGCTGCCCTTCGTTGAAGATGATATCGAAGGCCAGAGTCGATTTTCCGGATCCCGACACCCCTGTTACCACGGTAAAGGCGTTTCTTGGGATCTCGACGTCGATGTTTTGAAGATTATGTTCGCGCGCATTGCGAACGACGATCGCTTTCTCTCTCTTATGCTTTTTACGCGCTGAAGCTGGCTCGCGCACCGCCGCTTCGAATTTTCCGTAGGTGACGGCCTCGCGTAGCGCCTTGCCGGTATGGGAACGAGATTCTTGTTCAACATGAGCAGGTGTTCCACATACGATGAGTTCACCGCCGTGATCGCCACCGTCCGGACCGAGATCGATGATCCATTCGGCAGATCGGATCACATCCAGGTTGTGCTCAATGACGAACAACGAGTGTCCCGCGTCCAATAACTTGCGAAAGGATTTCAGGAGCTTCGCGATATCTTCAAAATGCAGCCCCGTCGTCGGCTCGTCGAACAAGAAGAGCTTTCCGCTACCTCCGCCCTCGGCCGAATCCGCGAGAAATCCAGCGAGTTTCAGACGTTGTGCTTCGCCGCCCGAAAGTGTCGGAACGGGCTGGCCTAGCCTGAGGTAATCGAGACCTACGTCGGCGAGCGGAGCGAGGCGTCTCGCAAGCTCAGGGTCGTCAGCGAAAAACGCGAGTGCCTCCGTAACCGTCATCTCGAGCACATCGGAAATGCTCGCCGATCGACCGTTCGGGCCTGGATGACGGACATCAAGAGTCTCGCTGCGGTATCGCGAGCCGTTGCACTCGCCGCATCGGAGGTAAACATCCGACAAGAACTGCATCTCGACATGCTCGAAGCCGCTACCCGTACATGCGGGGCAACGTCCCGTTCCAGAGTTGAAGCTGAACGTTCCGGCGGTATAGCCACGTTCGCGTGATTCGGCGAGCTTGGAGAATCGATCGCGTACGACATCGAATGCGCCCACGTAACTTGCCGGGTTCGAGCGTGCCGTCCGGCCGATAGGCGTTTGATCGACGAACGCGACATCGGTGATGTGCTCGGCGCCTTTCAATCCCTTGTGTGTGCCCGCCGCCTCGGTTGGACGCCCGAGATGCTTGAGCAAAGCAGGGTAAAGGACGTCCTGCATCAGAGTCGATTTTCCGGATCCGGATACTCCGGTAATGCAAACGAGTTGATTCAGCGGGAACCGAACGTCGATGCGTTTCAAGTTGTGTTGTTCCGCCCCGAGTAACTCAAGGTATTTCGGGTCGTTACGTCTTCCTTTATCTCTTGTTGCCGGCAGCTCGACGCGACGCTTGCCGACCAGATACTCGCCGGTCACCGACGCCTTCGTTGCACAGACTTCTTTCGGAGTGCCCCACGCGACGATTTCGCCTCCATGCTCGCCGGCGCCTGGCCCCATATCGAGGAGTCGATCGGCATGTTGCATGATCTGAGGATCATGCTCGACCACGAGCAGGGAGTTTCCTGCGTCGCGCAGCCGGTGCATCACGCTGATCACGCGCTGCATATCGCGCGGATGCAGACCGATGGACGGCTCGTCGAGAACGAACAGCGTGTTGACGAGCGAGGTACCGAGTGCCGTCGTGAGGTTGATGCGCTGGACTTCGCCACCCGACAGGGTTCGTGACTGCCGGTCGAGCGTGAGATAGCCAAGTCCGACTTCACACAGATATTTGTAGCGTCCCCGTATTTCCGCCAGCAACAACTCGGTCGCTTCATCGAGCGCGCCAGGAAGCCGCAATCCATCGAAGAATTCCCGTGACCTCTCGATGGGTAGCAGCATGAGATCATGCAGACACAACCCGGACATCGAGTTGAGCGTTTCTCGCGACCACTCGACGCCTTTGGGCATGAATCGTGGTCGATCGACAAGCGCCTCTTTTGCGAGGCTGAAATCGCCGAGCCGCCACAGAAGTGATTCCGAGTTGAGTCGCGCGCCGTCGCATGCGGTGCAGGGTGTGTACGCGCGATACTTCGAAAGCAGTACACGGATGTGCATTTTGTAGGCTTTGGTTTCGAGCCAGGCGAAGAATCGCTTGACGCCGTACCAGGTATTTCGAGCCCACTTGCCTTCACCCTCGATGACCCATTCGCGCTGTGCGTCGGTCAAGTCTTTCCAGGGGACATCAAGTGGGATCCCGCGTTTCTTGCCGTGGCGCTCGAGGTCATCCTGACTCTCGCTATAAGAAGCGGTCTGCCAAGGTCGAATCGCGCCTTCCCTCAAAGTTTTCCCGTGATCAGGAATCACCAAGCCGTAGTCAACACCGATGATTCGACCGAATCCGCGACAAGACTCGCAGGCGCCCATGGGCGAGTTGAAAGAGAAACTGCTGGGCGTCGGCTCGCGATAAGCGATGTCGCAGCGCGCGCAGTGCAGGGCGCTCGAGTAGTGCCAGGTCTCGCGAACGGCGTCGGTGTCGTCACCATCTAGCGCGTGCACATGGACACGCCCCCGACCGACCCGCAGTGCAGACTCCAGCGAATCGGCGACCCGCGACGGGTCCGCGGTCCCGAGGCGAAGCCGATCCTGAACGACCTCGATGGAATCTTTGGTCCGTGACCGGATGCGGGTATAGCCCTGCTTCTCAAGGAGCGCGGCGACTTCCGTATCTTTGAAGTTTTTCGGAACCTTGACTTCGAAGCACATCAGCAGTCGCGGATCGCCCGCGGCGGCGGAACGCCGCCCGAGATCGGTACGAATGCTTTCCGGTGTATCTCGATTGACCGCATCGCCGCATCGGCGGCAATGCAAGTGACCGGCACGAGCAAACAACAACTTCAGGTGGTCATTAAGCTCAGTCATCGTACCGACCGTCGAGCGTGAGGTACGAACCGGGTTCGTCTGGTCGATCGCGATGGCTGGCGGGATCCCGTCGATCGCATCGACGGCAGGCTTGTCCATACGATCGAGGAACTGCCTGGCATAAGGAGAGAACGTTTCGACGTAACGTCGTTGTCCCTCTGCATACAAGGTATCGAAGACGAGCGAAGACTTACCGGACCCAGAAACACCCGTGACGACGACGAGCTGCCCTGTCGGGATCTCGATATCGAGGTTCTTCAAATTATTCTGGCGAGCGCCGCGAACGACGATCGCCTCATGGTCTGGATCGCGCATGAGGGTAGGAGGGCGTGGAGGGGGTAGCGAATCGTAGCTTTTTGTCCGCTCTGCGGGAACAGCCTTGATCACGGCCACGATGTGGATTGGCGTGCAGACGAGCCGTGCCCTAAGTCTCTAACCGGTGCACCTTGGCACCCATGACTCAACTGAACATCGCCATCGTAGGTGCCGGTATCGCCGGTCTGACAGCAGCCCGCGCGCTGCAATGCTTCGGCTTCAGGCCCGTGGTCTACGAGCAAGCACCTGTCCTCGGCGAGGTTGGCGCAGGGCTGACGGTATCTCCGAATGCCACCCACGTGCTCAATGCCATAGGGCTCGAGGGCTCTCTAGAGCGTATCGGAATGCGACCCGACCGCGGGGGGGTGAAGCATTGGAAGACCGGCGAACTCATGGTGGAAATCTCGCGTGGCAATGAGATGCGTGAGAAATACGGTGCTTCGTACTACCAAGTACACCGCGCCGATCTGCATCGTGAACTCGCAGATCTCGTGGTGACGACCGATGAGCAGGCCATCCGTACGAGGCATGCATTCAAGGGGCTGGAGCAAGATTCCGGGGGTGTGACGCTATTTTTCGAAAATGGCTCTTCAGTGCGTGCCGATATCGTGATCGGCGCAGATGGCGTCCGATCGCGAGTCCGCGAACAGCTTTTCGGCAAGGATACCCCGAGGTTCACCGGGTACATGGCGTTCAGAGGGCTCGTTCCCTTTGCCCATCTTCCGCCAGGCGTGGTCGAGCCGAGTTCATGTCTCTCCACGGGCCCGGGACGCAGCTTCACGCGCTATCTCATTCGTGGCGGATCTCTGGTCAACTTCGTCGGACTGACCGAGCGTGACGATTGGCGAGAGGAAGGGTGGTCGATCCGAGCCACTATCAAAGAAATGCTGGACGAGTATGCCGGATGGTACGAGGGAGTTCGTACGATCATCGCGGCCACGCCGCCCGACGGATTGTTCAAGTGGGCCCTGTTTGATCGCGAGCCGCTTCCTGAGTGGACCCGCGGTCGAGTCACGCTCATTGGTGACGCCGCGCACCCCATGCTGCCTTTCCTTGGTCAAGGTGCCGCGATGGGCATCGAGGACGGGATGGTGGTCGCTCGCGCCTTTGCTGCGGCAGGGTCAATCGACGAAGCGCTTCGGCGTTACGTCGAGGCACGATTACCCAGGGCCAACTGGGTGATGCTGGAGTCTCGAAAGACCGCCCGGAACTATCACTCGGGCCGAGAGGAAAACTTCAAACCCGGTAAGCATGTGAGTGCCGAGTCGCTCGGCTTGATGTCCTACAACCCTGCTGCCGTACCTGTTTAACGACCCTCTCTGTGGTCTAATGTCGCCGCCATGGACCAGGCTCGCGACATCAACTCCTATCGCAAGTATTGGGCTGCGCGTTTCGGCGTAGCCCCATTTCTGCCTATGTCGCGTGCCGAGATGGATGCGCTCGGCTGGGATAGTTGCGACGTCATCGTCGTCACCGGCGATGCCTACGTCGACCACCCGAGTTTTGGGATGGCCATCATCGGTCGGCTGCTTGAGGCGCAGGGCTTCCGGGTGGGAATCATTTCCCAGCCAGACTGGCAGAGCGCCGATCCGTTCCGAGCACTCGGCAAGCCAAATCTTTTCTTTGGTATCACCGCCGGCAACATGGACTCGATGGTCAACCGGTATACCAGCGACCGCCGAATCCGGAGCGATGACGCCTACACGCCGAACGGCGAGGGCGGAAAGCGGCCTGACCGATCGGTCATCGTCTATGCGCAGCGCGCTCGTGAGGCGTTTCCAGACGTCCCCATCGTTATAGGTGGCATCGAAGCGAGCCTACGCCGAATCGCGCATTTCGATTACTGGTCCGAAAAAGTGCGCCGCTCCATTTTGCTCGACGCCAAGGCTGACTTATTGCTCTACGGTAACGCCGAGCGTCAGATCGTCGAGGTTGCGCATCGACTCGCCGCTGGAGAGCCGATCACCGCCATAAACGATTTACGCGGTACGGCGTTCACCAGAAAGGCATTGCCGGAAGGATGGGTCGAAATCGACTCGACGCATCTCGATACGCCCGGACCACTCAATCCGCCGATTGATCCTTATGCCATGGATGACAACGGTGGCACCAAGGCGGCGACGGTCGCGGCAGATCAAGCGACCTCAGGAGAGACCGTAGTTCGGTTCGTGCGACGCGTCAAAAACGCTGACCGCAGCCGCAGTGTGATTCGTCTACCTTCTTTCGAACAAGTGGTGGACGACCCGGTCATGTACGCGCATGCCTCTCGCATCCTGCATCTCGAGGCAAATCCGGGGAATGCGCGTGCGATGGTGCAGCGTCACGGAAATACCGAAGTGTGGCTGAACCCACCTCCGATTCCACTCACGACAAAAGAGATGGACTACGTCTACGAGTTGCCCTATCAGAGGCAGCCGCACCCGTTCTATGGCAAGGCGGAAATACCCGCCTACAAGATGATCCGATTTTCCATCTCGATTCAGCGCGGCTGCTTCGGCGGATGCACCTTTTGCTCGATCACCGAACATGAAGGTCGCATCATCCAAAGTCGTTCGGAAGCATCTGTCCTAAAAGAAATCGAGAAAGTGCGAGATACGGTTCCAGGCTTCACAGGAGTGATCTCTGACCTCGGTGGCCCGACGGCCAATATGTATCGGCTCGCGTGCAAGAGTCGTGAAATCGAGAGCGCCTGTCGCAAGCCGTCATGCGTTTATCCGGGTGTGTGTCCAAACCTCAACACGGACCATACGCCGCTCATCGAGCTTTATCGCAAAGCCCGGGCGTTGCCCGGCATCAAGAAAGTGCTCATCGCTTCTGGAGTGCGATACGACCTCGCCATCGAATCTCCCGAGTACGTCAAGGAGCTCGCGCAGCATCACGTCGGCGGATATCTGAAGATCGCGCCAGAGGCGATCGGTGAAGGCCCGCTATCGAAGATGATGAAGCCCGGAGTTGGAACGTATTACCGATTCAAGGAACTCTTCGATCGCTACTCCAAAGAGGCTGGCAAAGAGCAGTACCTCATTCCTTATTTCATCGCGGCTCACCCCGGCACGACTGACGAAGATATGTTGGAGCTCGCGCTCTGGCTCAAGAAAAACGGATTTCGTGCGGATCAGGTACAGGCGTTCCTGCCGTCGCCGATGGCCACGGCCACCGCGATGTACCACTCAGGAAAGAACCCGCTGCGACGCGTGACACGACAGAGTGAAGAGGTCGCCATTCCGAAGGGGCTCAAGATCCGTCGCTTGCACAAAGCCTTCCTGCGTTATCACGACGCGAACAATTGGCCGATGCTTCGCGAAGCCCTGCGTCGAATGGGACGCGCCGATCTGATCGGCCCCGGTAAAAATCACCTGATTCCGGCATGGCAACCGGCAGGCACCGGACTGACGGCCGAGGGCTCACGACGCGCACAACCGTTCCGAACTCAGCACACTCGTCCGCGGCGAGGTGGTCGACCGTGAGCGTCGAGTGAATCACGCCCCTTGAACATCGCGTACCTCGCTTAAGTTCTTGGCGCTGTAAAAACCATGGTCGAAGGATTTCGCTCGCGTTGGAGTCGAGCTGCCACGTCCTCAGCCTTCGACCAGGCGCGAAGCACGTTTTCTCCAGCTAGTTTTTTGAGGTCTTGATCAGACCATCCGCGTCGTACGAGTTCGGCAAAGAGTTTCGGGTAGGTCGACACGTCATCGAGCCCCTCGGGCCACCAATCGTTGCCATCGAAGTCGCCACCGATGCCCACGTGGTCTACACCCGCAACGTCGCGAATGTGTTCGATGTGATCGGCCACCATCGCAATCGTCGTTGGTGGGAGCTTGATCGCTGCAAACCCTTCGGCACGAATTTTCGCGGCTTCTTCCGGGCTAGCCGCTGCTCTTGCACGAAGCCCGATTTCTGCCATGGCCGGTTGCAAAACCTTGCCTACCTCGCAGTTGATGAAGCTCGATACGAAGGTGACCATCACGACGCCGCCATTTCGCGGAAGTTCTCGCAGGATGTCATCCGGCACGTTACGCGGAACGTTGCACAAGGCCTTCGACGAAGAGTGGGAGAAAATCACTGGAGCTTCGGTGATGCGAAGGGTATGTGCCATCGTGCTCGGTGCGGCGTGGGAGAGATCGATCAGCATGCCGAGACGATTCATCTCGCGGACGATTTCTTCGCCGAAAGGCGTCAGCCCGTTATTTCGGGGTTGCAACGGCGCTGCAGCGTCGGCCCAGTCCGTATGAGAGTTATGGGTGAGTGCCATATAGCGCACCCCCAGGTCATAGTACGTACGCAGCGCCCCGATGGAATTCTCGAGTCCGTAGCCTCCCTCCATGCCGAGCATCGAGCCGATTTTTCCTCGACGTTTGGCTTTGCGAACATCGGCCACCGACAAAGCGAGCATGAAAGTGTCGGGGTAGAGGGCGATGATCCTGCGAGCAATATCGATTTGCTCCAGTTGCTGTCGCGCAAACGGGCCGGAGCCCTCACCGGGAATATAGACCGACCAAAACTGCGCACCGAGACCGCCCGAACGCAGTCGGGCAAGGTCGGTATCCCCTTTTGTCGGCTTTCGGAGGTCGTAGGCATGGACATCGCGCGGAGCCTCGCGCCACTCGCGGATGGCATAAGGCAGATCGTTATGCCCGTCTACCAGAATGCCAGATCGCAAAATACGCTTGGCTCTCTCGAGGGCGGGGTCTGAGGCAGGCTTTTCGCCAGCGAATCCGTGAGGGCTCAACGTTGCCAGCACAAAGATCAGAGTGGAAACAATCAGTCGAGGAGTAAACATTCGGGCGGCTCCCGCCGGTAAGATTGAGACGAGTGTCGCGCCAGCCAGCGGACCTTGCAAGCCGAGGACCCGAAATGAAAAATGACTCAATCACGAACCTGGCCATCGCTGGCGTACTCGTCGCCATGGCCACTGCGCTAGGCGCTTTCGGAACGCACGCGCTGAAGCCTATTTTGCCGCCAGCACGTTTCGACAGTTTTGAGATCGGCGTGACGTATCAGTTTTTTCACGCACTCGGCCTATTGGGTATAGCGCTCTTGCAGAGAAGCCATCCGGAGTCCGCAGGCCTTCGATGGAGTGTGCGACTCATCCTCGTCGGGTTGTTGCTGTTTTCCGGCAGCATCTACGCGTTGACGTTCGGCGCGCCCCGATTTCTAGGTATGGTTGCGCCGATCGGCGGGACGTCTCTGATGGTGGCGTGGGTGGTATTTGCCGCAACGTGCTGGAGACTCAGATTTCCGCCAGCCACGCCTTGATGGCGTTCGCAACGCCCTCCGCAGCTTCTTCGTGAACATAGTGACCCGCGTTGGAGAACCGCACGAGTTCTGATCCCGAGATCATCGACTGCAATTCATCGGCTTCCTCGCGAGGCTTGTTCTTGTCCTGATCGCCCCAGGGAATCAGGGTCGGAACCTTGACCTGCCTCGCCAAAATGATTTCTTCACCTTCGCGATACTGCGTCATCAAAGAGGTCATACCGGCCATATAGCCTTCGGTTCGTGCCCCCAGCATCACTTCATCGATCACCGACTCGGTGACGATGTCAGGATTCACATAAGACTTCTTCAGGAAATTTCCACGAAACTCGCGGCTCGCGAACATTTTCGCCGACATTCGCGGAAGAGGGGGCAGGGTGACCTGTACGATCTTAGGTACGCCCGTTCGGATGATGCCCGGGTTGAGCAATACGAGTCCTCGGGCGTCGGCATCTTTGACTGCAGCTTGCAATGCGACAGCACCGCCCAACGAGTGTCCGATATAGACCACTCGCCGCAGCCCGATTTTTTTGGCTGCGGCGATGAGCACCTGCGCTTGCGGGCCGTTGTGATAGTCGAAGTCTACGGGTTTCTCGGAGAGGCCGTAGCCGGCCATGTCGATCGCCACGACATGGCAACAGTCTGCGAGGCGCGGCGCAAGCTCTCTGAAGCTTTGCAGCGAGTTGCCGAAGCCGTGAATCAAGAGCAGCGAGGGCACTTCGCTATCGGCGGATCCCCATTCGCGATAGCGCAATCGCACTCCGTCGACTTCGACGAACTTGTCGTCGGCCGTCGCGAGGCTCGCGATGGGTACTTCCGGTTCACCAGGCCAATACGCCCATACGGCGAGTCCTGCCCATAGCAAAACAACGAGGGAAATCAGGCCGATGGCGATACGCTTGAGGATCTTCATGGCTCTGATTGCATACAATCCCGGGGCGTCTGGCAATGGCGCATCTTCGAGTCTGACCACGACGTGATTTCACTGCCTTCCCTGCCGATCGTCGAAGCGTTGCCTCCGCTCCGAGCCGCCCTGATCGGTGGTCGCTCGGCCGTGGTCGAAGCGCCACCCGGTGCTGGAAAAAGCACCGTGATACCGCTCGCATTATTGGATGAGCCGTGGGTCAAAGGTCGCAAACTCCTCATGCTAGAGCCTAGGCGCTTGGCCGCGAGAGCGGTGGCCGAGCGTATGGCCAAGACCTTGGGTGAGTCCGTGGGAGGTACCGTCGGATACCGCATGCGTCTCGATACTCGAGTGAGTCGAACAACCCGCATCGAGGTAGTGACAGAAGGCATTCTCACCCGGATGCTTCAGCACGACCCGTCGCTCGAGGGTGTCGCAGCAATTCTCTTCGACGAGTTTCATGAGCGCAGCTTGCAAGCCGATTTGGGTCTCGCACTGTGCATCGATGCTCGCCAGACGCTCGATCTCGATCTGCGCTTGATCGTCATGTCCGCGACGCTGGACGGGAAGGCTGTGGCCGCATTGCTGGATAACGCGCCTGTCATCACCTCGACTGGCCGAATGTATCCCGTTGAGACTCGTTACCTCGGGAAAGGACTTCCCACGCTCCCGGGGGATGTCGACTCGCCCGAACGATTGACTGCATTAGCCGTGCAGCGAGCCATTCGCGAAACGGAGGGGGACATTCTTGTATTCCTTCCGGGTGCAGGGGAAATCCGACGTGTGCAGGAGCTGATCTCGGGCCCTGGTGAGTGCTCCGATCGGGGAGTCAAAATATTTCCCTTGTTCGGCGAGTTGTCTCCCGAAGAACAGGATGATGCCCTCGATGACGATCCACGTTTGCCGCGTCGGGTGATCCTCGCGACGAATATCGCCGAGACGAGTCTCACGCTCCCGCGGGTACGGGTCGTCATCGACAGCGGGCTCGTTCGCCGTGCTGTATTCGACCCCGTCACCGGTATGAGTCGTCTTGATACGTGTCGTATATCGAGAGCTTCCGCCGAGCAGCGTTCGGGACGTGCGGGACGCGTCGCTGCAGGGCACTGCTATCGATTGTGGAGCGAGGGCGCGCACCGCAGTCTCGCGCCGCAGACTCCCGCCGAAATTCTAGAGGCTGATCTCGCGCCGCTGGCGCTTGACCTCGCCCAATGGGGCGCTGCGGAAGCGAACACGTTGCGCTGGCTGGATCCGCCCCCCGCCGCAATGCTTTCCGCTGCTCGCGAACTCTTGCACCGTATCGGGTTGATGAACGATGCCAATCAAATATCGAGCCGTGGGAAAGAGGTTTCCGACTGGCCGATGCATCCGCGTCTCGCGCTCATGCTCCTCGAGGCGGCAGATCGCGGAAAGTCAAAACTGGGTGCACGTCTTGCGGCATTACTGAGCGAGCGTGACGTACTGCGCGCATCGGGCGAGCGCGATACCGACATCATGACGCGTCTCGATATTCTCGATGAGAAAGTGCCTATGGGCGCGGTCGTCGACCGCGGTTCGCTCAGCAGAGTCCGCAAGTCTGCGTCGATTTTCGAGAGACGATTATCGGACCGCCCAATCGGCAAGAAGCTCGCGCCGATCGAAGCCGCAGGCCTTCTCGCGTGTGCCTATCCGGACCGTATCGGCCGACGCCGATCGTCCGGTGACGGTCGATATCTGCTCGCCAATGGAAGAGGCGCTGCTTTTCGAGGGGCCGATCGTCTTGCGCGTAGTGAGTACATCGTCGCTCTCGACCTCGATGATCGAGACCGCGAGGCGCGGATTCTGCTTGCTGCGGCGCTCGACCGATCAGCGCTCGATCAGATCGCGGGTCATCGTATGAAACGGGAGTCCGAAGTGGTTTGGTCGTCGACGGACGAGGCGGTCATCGCCCGCGACATCCTTCAACTCGATGAGCTCGTTCTCGAAGAGAAGGCCCTGTCGCCGATACCACCCGAGAAAGCCGTTCCGGCCATCATCGCCGGAATACGAGCAATGGGGCTCAGCAGTCTACCTTGGGATCAAGAATCTCGATCCTTCTGTGCTCGTGTCGAACTTGCGAGGCGGCACCGGTTGAGTCGTGCAGATCAATGGCTCCCATTCGACGAGAACTCATTGCTGCTATCGCTCGAAGAATGGTTATCTCCGTGGCTAGACGGCGTGACTCGAAGATCGCACTTCTCCCGCGTGTCTCTGATGGATGCCCTGCGATTTCGACTGGGTGACCGCGCCGTGCGTGATCTGGATGACTTGATGCCGACGCATCTGACGGTCCCGACCGGCTCGCGAATCCGCATCGATTACGAAGATGATCTCGCGCCCTGTGCCTCGATGCGGATGCAAGAGGTATTCGGTCTTGCGAGCACACCTCGTATCGGCGGTGGCACCATTCCGGTGACATTCAAATTATTGTCGCCCGCACAACGACCATTGCAGATCACTTCTGACCTCGAGAGCTTTTGGCGCAACGCTTACGCTGATGTTCGAAAAGACATGCGTGGACGTTATCCGAGACACTATTGGCCGGAAGATCCGCTGCAAGCGGAACCCACGCGCAGAGTTCGTCCCCGCTCGTGAAATCAGTTTCAGCGATTAGAAGAAAACGGCGCGCCTTCGCGACCTCTTAAACTCGCTTGAATCTCCGCAACGATCGATAGGGCAATCTCCTCAGGCGTGCGTGCCCCGAGATCGAGTCCGATCGGCGCCCGCAAGCGTGGAGCCAGTTTCCTTGAGGCGCTCCCTAGACTTGCGAACAATCTCTCGCGGCGTGTCATAGGTCCGAGCAGGCCGATATAAGGAATGGCGGTGTCTGCCAATATTCCGAGATAATGTTCGTCTGCAGTCAGGTGATGACTCATGACGACTGCTGCATCAAAACTCTCAAACCGGAAACTCTGCGGCAAGGAAAATCCCTCCGCGTGGAGGAGCTGCGTCCGTGGATCGAAACGCTGGGCATCGAGGTAGGCCGATCGATGATCGATCACTGTGACGTGCCAGCCGAGCAAATGCGCAAGAGAAACGACTGGCTCCGCATCGACGCCAGCGCCGAAGACAAGTAGGCGAGGGGTGTTCTCTGAGACGATTGTGAAGATGTCGCCCGATAGTGCGGTTTTGGTATTGCCGCTCATCGAAACTACACCTGTTTCCACGTTGATATCAAAAGCGGTGTATTGCCGCACTTCGTCGGCATCGAAAAGCCCTGCCACGGGCTGGTAACCGTTCGATGAATCAATCCGCAGCAGCAAAATGTCCATCGTGCCTTCGCAACCCAAGCCAAGACCCCAGATGGCGTCGTCTGACCCGCGACTGTCGTAGTGCCGTATCAGAGATCTTCTGCTGCCACTCAAAAGCCGCAGTGCATGATCTTGAAGGTCGCCTTCCAGGCAACCCCCGCTCAGTAGCCCACACCGGGTTCCGGATACGGAAAACAACATCAAGGCACCGGGTTTGCGATAGGTCGAGCCTTCCGTTGAAATGACGAAGGCAGCGACGAGAGGGCGTTGCGCCGAGCGCTCGGTTTCGAAGAATTCCCGAATCAAGAGACGGCCTTATAAAGGCGAACCATCATCACGACTGACGGCGATGACAGCCGACCGCGCAGGTAGGCCCTGGCCATCCGGCCAATGACTGACAGGTCTCTCCACGGTCCCACCTTCGCCTGGGTGCTGGATGCTGAGGAATAACGTTGTGCCATCCGGCGTGAACTCGCATCCGCATACTTCCGCTCCGACCGGCGCACTCATGACTTGCTTGAGCAAACCGCGATCAGGCCCGCTCGTCGGTACTACGAAACATCCGTTATTGCCGATGAGCTCTTCGTCCGCATCAGTGACGACCCACATGCGACCCGATGGATCGAAGCCGAGATTATCCGGGCAGGCGATTGGGCTGACTTGCGAGCGATCGGTGTAGCCACCGTAAAACACGTCGTCTCTCGTAAGTTGATCTGGAAGGATGTCTTCGGACTTCGTTATGAACTTCGCATTGCCATTGCGCGGATCACCCGCAAGCAGGAAAACATTCCATGAAAAACGTACGCTAGCCGCATCATCGTTTTCTTCGATGAGTTCGACGATGTGACCAAAATCGTTCTTCGGCCGCGGATTTGCGAAGTTTGGGCCAAAATCGATTTCGCGTCCGAGAAAATCAGCGCGTCGCGACTCACGATCGCCATTTTTCGTGAGCGCCATATACACCCGACCTGTGATGGGGCTTGGCTCCACGTCCTCCGGGCGATCCATGGGTGTCGCACCCACTAGATCGGCCGCAGCGCGGCACTTGATAACTACTTCGGCCTGACTGCGAAAACCGTTGCGGCTGTTCAGGGGGCCATTTTCATCGTGAACCAGTGGCAACCACTCGCCACGACCTTCCGCATCGAATCGAGCGACATACAACGTACCGCTATCAAGGAGATCTCGGTTCGCAGTGCGATCCTTGGGGTTGAATCGATCACGGGTGACGAACTTATAAACGTACTCAAACTTTGCATCATCACCCATGTACGCCGCGACACGGCCGTCCGCCGTCAAAATCGTATTGGCACCTTCATGGCAAAAACGACCAAGAGCAGTGCGTTTTTTTGGAGTTGATGATGGATCAAGCGGATCGATCTCAACAATCCACCCATGGCGTAGGGCCTCGCGTGGCTCACGACGAATATCGAAGCGGGCATCGATCAAGTCCCAACCATTGGCCGAGCGTTCACGAAGAGGCCAGCGTCGATAGGCGAGCTTGGTGGCTTCGTCGGTCGAGCTTTCCGCCCAGCTTCGCGCACCGCCGAAATAATCCTGAATATTCTCCTCGGCGGTGAGATAAGTACCCCACGGTGTTTTACCGCCCGCGCAGTTGGCAAAAGTACCGAGTACGGTAGTGCCAGCCGGATCGGCATTGGTTCTCATAAGCGCATCGCCACGCGCCGGCCCCATGATCTGCATCGGGGTGTTGGCCGTGATACGCCGAGTGTGAGTTCCGCTGCGGACAACCCGCCACCCACGAACGCTCCGCTCTAGATCGAGCACACTCACTCCGTGAGCAGCCTGCATCCAGGTGACTGCCTCAGGATGCGAGCGAATCCACGCAGCTCGATCTTTGGGGAGATCGACAAAAGAGAGTTCAAGAGAAACATATTCGTGGTTTACGCAGAGTACGCCCGATGATCGCTTTTTGGGTGAGGCGAAAAATGCGAGCGCATCGTTGTTGGTGCCGAAGCGCCGTTCTTGTTTGGCGGCCGCCCGGCTATCAAGCCAATCCAACGAGCGCAGATCTCGAGAGGTGAGACCCGCATCATCTTTGAAGAGTGGATCGCCCGAACCGATCAGTACATCGTGACGTAGACCCGGCGATAGGAGGATCCCATCGTCGCGAGTCGGGCCGACGGATTTGAACGCACGTTGATGGCTGGTTTTTGCAGCAGCGCTTGCGAGGGAAGGCAACGCTCCGGAAACGGCGGCCGCTACGGTGCCCGAGGCAACAAATCCACGACGCGACATCCGCCTAGACAGCAATTCACCGAAGTAGGTTAGGGTGCCGTATGATTTGTCTTCCATGACGGGAATCTCTCAAAAAAATTGAAGTGCCGCTGCGTTAGGTGCCGGGCACGCCCTCGAGGACCGTGACGTAGAAGACACCTTTTCCTTCACGAAGTTTCTTGGCAGCTTCGTACTCCGCCGATTTCCAGAAACCCCATGCGGCGTCTTTGGAGGGAAACTTCGCGATCAGGATACTCTCATTTCGAGGCTCGCCTTCCGCGACCTCGACTTTAGGAGCCGGTGTCACGGTAATGTAATGTCCGCCGAACGTTTTATAGATCGGAGGTAGTGCGGCGTTGTACGCCTTGAAGCCTTCGAGATCCGTGACCTTTCCTTGAACGAGGAGGTAAGCGGGAGTACTCATTTAATGAGCCCCTCCGCTTTCAGCGCTGCTTGCACAGCGGGTCGACCAGCGATACGGCCGTGGTAGGCCTTGAGTCCCGGCCATTGGCCGAGATCGATTCCCACGAATGCACACCAACCTAAAACAGTGAACAGGTAAGCATCGGCGACCGTGAAGGTGTCGCCCATAAGAAATGGTTTATTACCGAGCTCAGCCTGTGCGAAATCAAATCGACGTCCGAGGTTCGTCTTCGCAGCCGCTTTTTGTTCGTCCGTCGTCCCCGGAATGAAGAAGGGTCCGAACTTGGCGTGCAGCTCAGAGTTTATGTAGCCCAGCCACTCGTGGAGACGATAACGAGCCATCGATCCAGCCGTTGGCGCCAAACCCGATCTAGGATTTTGATCTGCAACATAGGGGAGGATGGCCGTGCCCTCGGTCAGGACCGAACCATCGTCGAGGCGCAGTGCCGGGACATAGCCCTTGGCCGTGACTTTCGAGTAGTCCTCGCCACCCGCCGTTTTCTGTCCGCGACCCTCAACCTTGACCGCTTCGAAGGGAAGCCCTGCCTCACGTAGGGCAATGTGGGAGGCAAGAGAGCAGGCGCCCGGGGAGTAATACAGCTTCATAAGCACAACCTCTGGATGATTAAGGAGTCGCTGATCGATCTGAGCCCGAATGCTATCCACAGCCGACAGGCGCGTGAAGGGATTGCTAAACTCCCGTCCACCGGCGGGCCCGTAGCACAGCGGTTAGTGCAGGGGACTCATAAGCCTAACTCGAGCGGCGGAGCGCGATCGTAGACGAGACGAAAGCCTACGAAAATAGTGTTTTTAGCGAAAGAGCGGCGTGAAAAAGTACTAAACTTAAGACTTTAGTACTAGGGGGGGGGTCGGCAAGAGGGTAAAATTAGCGAAATCGATGGGACTGTAGCACAGCGGTTAGTGCAGGGGACTCATAGCGAAAGGTTGTGCCGTGCGAGGGGAAACCGCGCACGGGATGGTGTCAAAGTCGGCGAACCCTAATGTCGTGATGAGCGACGATGGCAACGCCGAGCCAAGCCCGAAAGGGAAGGTGTAGAGACTTGACGGCA
>JBIJCL010000139.1:0-5395 GCA_044344725.1 Steroidobacteraceae bacterium
TCATCTCGCTGCTCGGTTCGACGGTGATTTCTACGCTACCTGAGCGCGAGCGGACGGTTGCGAGATCCCCGGCAGAGAGACCCCGCGTGGCGGCATCGTCCGGGTTGATGAGTAACGTACACCGCTTCGGGCCTTTGACGAAGCGCCGCGAATTATGGAGCCAAGAGTTATTGGTGCGGGGATCGCGACGACCGATGAGTCGCAAAGAATCCGGTGAACGCGCGGGCTCTTTCACCAGCGTCTTGGCGAGACGTCGCAGGTCCGCGACCAGAGGCTTTGGCGCGAGGTCGATCCGTTTATCTTTGGTCTGCAGACGGCCAGGCAGGCATGGCTCCAGTGCGCCAAGATCGATGCCGTGCGGATTCGCGGCGACCTTCGAAAGAGTGAGCCCCCGTGATAGCGGGTTCCAACCCGCCCCACGACTGCCGAAGCGAATGCCGAGCGCAACGCTACGCTTGGGGGTCAGGGCTCTCGATATCCAGCGGGCGAGTCCCTTGGGGCTACGCGAAGGATCGATCACCTCGAGTCGCGCCCCCAGCCGGTCGAAGATTTCGAAATCATGCATCGCACCACGGGGCTTTTCGAAGAGCGGCTTCGAGTACTTCACCGTATTTCGGATCGCCAGCACATGGAAGATGAGATCGAAGTGATCGCGTTCCAGCGCCGAGGTCGGCGGCAGGATGAGGTGGGCGTGTCGCGTTGTCTCGTTGAGATAGAAATCGACGGACAACATGAAGTCGAGACTCTCGAGCGCGCGCTCGAGCTGCCGTCCGTTGGGTGTCGAAATCACCGGGTTTCCCGCGGCGGTCACCAGCGCCCGGATCTGGCCCTCGCCAGGAGTCAGGATTTCCTCGGCGAGCGCGGCGACCGGAAACTCGCTGCCAAACTCGGGTAGTCCCCTGACACGAGTTCGTCGTTTCTCGAAAGAGCCGCGCTGACCGAAGCCGGCAGCCAGATCGAGTACGTCGAAAGCAGGTTTTGTGAACATTGCCCCGCCGACGCGATCGAGGTTTCCGGTGCAAATATTGATCAACTGGATCAGCCACTGGCAGAGCGCCCCGAACTGCTGGGTCGAGACACCCATTCGGCCGTAGCACACCGCTGACTCGGCGTTTGCGAAATCGCGCGCGAGTTGTGTAACTACCTCTGGTGCGATACCTGTCGATGATGCCGTGACCGCAGGCGCGAAAGGCAAGGTCAGATCGCGAATGACGTCGAGGCCATCGAGCGCATTACCAAGCGCTCCGGTGGAGACGAGGTTTTCCTTGAAGAGTACATGCAGCACGGAGAGGAGAAATAGGGCATCCGTGCCTGGGGTGATGAAAAGGTGAGTGTCGGCGAGCTCCGCAGTTTCGGTGCGGCGCGGATCGACCACGATGAGACGGCCCCCGCGCGCACGCAAATCTTTCAGGCGTCGAGAGACATCCGGTGCGGTCATCAGACTGCCGTTGGAGACGACGGGGTTGCCACCGAGCACCAAAAAGAACTTCGTTCGATCCAGGTCTGGCACCGGAATCATCAATTGGTGGCCGTATAAAAAGTACGCCACGAAATGATGAGGGAGTTGGTCGACGGAGGTGGCGGAGTACCGATTGCGGCTACGCAAAGTCCGCAGAAATTTCGCGCCGCCGAGTAGTCCGGAGTAGCTGTGGACTTGAGGGTTACCAAAATAGCTCGCCACCGAGTCTGTTCCGTGTTCGCGCTGAATCGATACCAATCGTCGCGCGACCTCATCCAGCGCGTCATCCCAGGACACCTCCTCCCAGCCGGTCGCCGTACGACGCAGAGGGTGACGGATCCGATCCGGGTCTTCGTGCACATCTTTGATGCCGAGTGCTTTCGGGCAGATATGGCCGCGACTGAAAGGATCGTTCTCGTCACCACGAATGGAGAGGATCTCCGTTCCGCGCACGCGCACTTCGACGCCGCACATCGCCTCGCAAAGATGGCAGGAGCGGTGATGGGTGTATTCGGAGCCGCTCATGACTTGGATTGACCCTTGAGGTATTCCGAGTCTTCGAAGACGAATTCGTGCCAGTTTGCGGTGTCAAAGATTTCTGGAACGAAGCGACGAGCTCCGTCGATGACGGACTTGGGTAAGGCGTCCAGGCTTTCGACTTTGCCGCCGAAGCCGCGAGCTACGGTGCCGCCGGGACGATCCTCCATCCCCATCCATGGTGCCCAACGGTTCTTGTTTTGAAGCTGCAGATGAACCGGTGCAGAAAGCACCGTGGGGTCGGTAATGTCGGCGAGTGACGCCGACATCGTCATGAACGAGTTGGTGTAACTCGTCCGAGTCGAATCGAGCATGTCAGGTCGACTTTCGATCGACTGCGTCGCGAGGAAAACCCGATCGCCGATCACTTCGATCGGCAAGAGCTTGGGGGTGTAGCCCATCGCGATGACGCCGGTCGGCGTATAAAGCCGCGGAACTGGTCCCAACCGAAAGTGATGGATAGCCGAGGTCCTGCCTGTGACGGGATTGACGAATTCTTCGAGTGGCTCTTGGCTGTCGTATCGAGTGTAGAAGCCCACCTCGTACTTGCGCATCTCGTGCTGGTTGTCGCCCTTGGGCTGCCAGTAGTCGACGAGGATATTGTTCATCGTGAAGAAGGGAACGAAGTTGCCCTCGCCGAGATCGGCATAGATGTTGAGTCGCATGAACGAATAGACGGTGGCCTGACCCAAGCTTCCGACCATCTTTACGTGCGTGCGCAGTGCGGTGATGGGGTCGGAGAAAACGGGGAGGGGTCGTTCGACCGCCGCTTGGGCAGACGAACTGTGCAGCGCTGCAAGTCCGGCGCTTCCCAAAGCGGCCGAACCTAAAAGAGCCGAGCGACGAGAAACCTTCATGCCTATCCCCCGAAGACAGAGCGCAGCAGGGGTCAGGGTAGCCCCGGTCGGGGTCGATCGCCAAGCGCCGCCCGTCAGACCGACCGGAACGACGATCGGGCAGGAATCCGCAAGGCGTTGCGTTACTCGGGGCGAACCCTTGGAGCGGCAGGGATCTAAAGTCCCAGCGCGGTGGCGACCGCCGCGCAGGTGATCTTGCCGGCGCTGACGTTGAGGCCAGCCGCAAAGCCGGGGTCATGCGAGAGCGCGGCGTCGAGGCCGTGATCGGCGAGGGCTTTGAGGTAGGGCAACGTCGCCGCGTTGAGCGCGAACGTCGACGTGCGGGGTACAGCCCCCGGCATGTTGGTCACGCAATAATGGGTCACGCCGTGAACTACGTATGTGGGCTCCGCATGGGTCGTCGGTCGACTGGTTGCGAAGCAGCCGCCCTGATCGATGGCGATATCGACGACCACTGATCCGGGGCGCATGGCAGCAATCATTTTCTCGGAGACGAGTTTCGGCGCGGCAGCGCCCGGCACGAGTACGGAACCAATGACGAGATCCGAGGCGGCAACCTCGTGCCCGATGACATCGGCGGTCGAGGCCAGTGTGCGCACCTGCCCACCGAAACGGACGTCGAGTTCGCGAAGTCGAACCAAAGATTTGTCGATGATGGTGACCGCAGCACGCATCCCGAGCGCGATCTCTGCGGCCGCCGCCCCGGCTACTCCCCCACCGATGACGAGCACGCGCGCTGGAGCGGTGCCCGGGACACCTCCAATCAGAACGCCACTGCCGCCTGCTGCTTTTTGCAGCAGCGTCGCCCCCACCTGCACCGACATGCGTCCTGCAACCTCACTCATGGGCGTGAGCAGGGGCAGACTCCCATCGCGCGCAGTCACCGTCTCGTACGCGATGGCGTGCGCCCCGGATTTCATGAGCGCCTCAGTCTGGGGGCGATCGGCCGCAAGATGCAGGTAGGTGAATAAAATTTGCCCTGGCCGAAGCAGGGCGCACTCCGAAAGCTGGGGCTCTTTTACTTTGACGACGCAATCCGCCGTCTCGAATATGGCATGTGCCGTCGGAAGAACGACGGCGCCGGCCGCGCGATACTCATCATCGCTGCAGCCTATGCCTGCGCCTGCGAGGGTCTCAACGAAAATCTGATGGCCGGAACGGGTCAGCTCGCTGACCGAGCCCGGTACCAGGCCGACACGATATTCGTGGTTCTTGATTTCCTTGGGTACGCCGATTTTCATGGGGCATATTGTACCCCAGTCAAAAAGCGAGCCCGAGGCTCGCATGTCGGGCTATCGGAAGGTCAGGCCATCGCGACCGCTTTTCTCAAATCGGCCCTCAGGCTTGGCGGGCTCTCATGACCGAGTGCAAGATCGTGGCATTCGCATGATGCCTTGCTCAGGATGTGACGGTCGCTGATGCTGACCCGCCCGCGGGTCGTTTCTATCGCGCCAGCCAACGATAGTCTCGAGAGACTTTCGGTGACTGCCTCGCGTCGAACCCCAAGGAGGCTTGCCAATTCTTCGTGCGTGAGCTCAAAGGTATGTACAGACGACGCGTCTGCAGCCGATAGCAGCCATTTCGCCAGTCGCCGCTGCAAAGGGTGGTGCATGTTGCACGCGGTTGCGATACCGAGCATCCGAGTCATTTGAAACAACTGATCGTGCAACGAGCGCTGGAGTTCGACGCTCCGCGACCACTCTGCGACGAAAATATCCACGGGCAAGCGCAACGCATAGCCCGACACGATCACACGCGCGGCGCCGGGTAACGGGGGCTCGGAACGGTAACGTGTACCGAGCGCGTGCCGATAGCCGAGTAGGGCGAGATGCGCCTGGAATCCGTCAGTCATGCGGATATCGACTGAGTAAAGACAGGTCAAGGGAAAGAAGACGAACTCTTCGTCGTCATCCGCGAAGTCACCGAGCTGTCCTTTGCGGACCTCGGTGATTTCGGAGTGTGTATCAAAAACTTCCTGAAGAGCCCTCGGAAGTCGAGCGAGGAATCGGTTCTGGGACATCACTGGTTTCATTGAGCCTCCACTTCGAAACCCCCTTGGTTCTTTGATTCTTACCTGAAAGCGGGTGATCTACCATCGTTGATTGAATCGAACTGTACGGAATCGCCCACTTTGACCGTTCCGCCATTCTCACATGGATTGAGTAGGAATTCGAAGATCGAGTCGAAGCCTCGCCGTAAATTTCAAAGAATTACCATTAGGCGAATCGCCAAAGAAAAAACGAGTCGAGTGTGCGATTCCAAACCGAAACGGACAAATGAAGCCGAATAGGATGGCCTCGTCGAGCGAAGGTACCTAACCCCCCTCGGTTAGGGAGGGTGCTCGATGGCAGAGTGGTTCGGTCACCGACAGGCCGACGGCGAGGCGACGAAGGGATCGCGTCGACGGGTTCTCACGGGCAAACCACATCTGTGTCCGCCCCGCAAAGGGGACGGAGAGGTGGCTCGGCCGGTTACGAAGACGCTAGCCGGGCCACCTTTTTGTACGAATTGTCCCCCCCGACAGCCGCCTCCCGGAGGCGGG
>JBIJCL010000140.1:0-5364 GCA_044344725.1 Steroidobacteraceae bacterium
TCGCGCGAACGTGAAGGTGGTTGGCGGTGTACATGACCGCGTGTGCGATCGCCTCTTCGGTTTGCGAGAACTCGAGTTCGGGACGCTCGCGAGGCGCGGTCATCGTCAAGTGATAGGTTTCGGCGCCGAGGATGACCTCGGACATCGCCGCCACGGCCTTGACCGGATATTTGCCCGTCGCCGTCTCGGCGGAGAGCATCACGGCATCGGTTCCGTCGAGCACGGCGTTCGCGACGTCGCTCACTTCGGCCCGAGTCGGCACGGGGTTCTGGATCATCGACTCCATCATCTGGGTCGCCGTGATCGCCACCTTATTACGCTTGCGCGTCTCGTGGATGATGGTCTTTTGCAGACCGGTGAGTGCGGCCTGCCCCATCTCCACGCCGAGATCGCCTCGAGCGTCCATCACGACATCGGTCGCATCGATGATGCCGGAGAGTTGCGCCACCGCCTCGTGTCGCTCGATCTTGGCGACGATGCGCGTGAACGGCGCGCCGGCCGCATGCAAGAGCTCGCGGGCCTGACGAATGTCCGAACCATCGCGCACGAACGACAGGGCGAGATAGTCGAATCCGTTCGCCGCAGCGAACCGGATGTCCTCGAAATCTTTGTCGGCGAGTGCGGGCGCCGAAATTCCGCCGCCCTTGCGATTGACGCCTTTGCGATTCGAGAGCTCGCCACCGGCCACGACTTTGGTCTCGATGCGCGTGCCCTCGACCGACAGAACCTCGAGCACGATGAGTCCGTCGTTGAGCAACAAGGTGTCGCCCGCCGTCACATCGACGACGAGCTCCTTGTAGGCCACGCCCACTTCACGGACGTTGCCCGCCTTCTTGTCGAGCGAGGTATCGAGGGCGAAGGGCTGCCCCTCGACAAGCTGGACGGCGCCGTCGACGAAACTTTCGATACGGATCTTGGGACCTGCCAGATCTCCCAGAATAGCGACGTAGCGCCCCGCTCTCACCGACGCTTCACGCAGTAACTCGATGCGACGCAGGTGGTCGACGTGGTTGCCGTGGGAAAAATTGATGCGAGCCACATCGAGGCCGGCGTGACACATCTCGAGCAAGACGTCGACGTCGTCCGTCGCCGGTCCGAGCGTCGCCACAATCTTGGTCCTGCGGGGAGTCGTCATGAGCTGCGTAATCTCCGTGAAGCGTGAGGCGCGACAAACGTCAGTGTGCAGCCCTCGCCTCGAGCGCAGCAACGGCGGGCAAGGTTTTACCCTCGACGAACTCGAGGAACGCCCCGCCGCCCGTCGAGATGTAGGAGATCCCGCGCTCGACATCATACTTCTCGATCGCAGCCAACGTATCGCCACCGCCAGCGAGCGAGAACGCCTTGCTACGAGCGATGGCCTCGGCGATCGCACGAGTGCCTGCACCAAACTGGTCGAACTCGAAGACACCGACCGGACCATTCCAGAGGATGGTGCCCGCCGACTGCAGGATCTCGGACAGTTGTGCTGCCGTACGCGGGCCGATGTCGAGAATGAGCTCGGCCGCACCGACGGCGCCCGCCTCGCGAACCGTCGCCGCCGCCGTCGGCGAAAACTCCGATGCAACGACGACGTCGGTCGGCAACGGGATCTCGGCACCGCGGGCACGGGCCTGCTCGAGCAGACGGCGGGCGGTGCCCAGCATGTCCGGCTCGTGCAACGACTTACCCACGTTCACGCCCGTGGCCGCGAGAAAAGTATTCGCGATACCGCCGCCGACGATCAGTTTGTCGACTTTCGCGAGCAGGGACTCGAGCACCGTGAGCTTGGTAGACACCTTCGACCCGGCGACGATCGCGACGAGCGGACGAGCCGGTTTGGCGAGCGCGCGTTCGAGCGCCTCGAGCTCACCCACGAGCAAAGGTCCGGCGCAGGCGATCGGCGCAAAACGCGCGACACCATGTGTGCTCGCCTCGGCCCGATGCGCGGTGCCGAAGGCATCCATCACATACACGTCACAGAGCGCCGCCATGCGGCGCGACAATCCCTCGTCGTCTTTTTTCTCGCCCTTGTTGAAGCGGACGTTTTCGCACAGCACCACCTCGCCGGGCTCGCAGGCGACGCCGTCGAGCCAATCGGCGACGAGTCTCACCGGTTGATTCAAAAGTTCGGCGAGGCGAGCGGCGACCGGAGCGAGCGAATTCTCGGCAGAGAACTCGCCTTCCTTCGGGCGTCCGAGATGCGAGAGCAGGATGACGCGCGCACGCTTCTCGATGGCCAGACGAATGGTCGGGAGCGACGCCCGAATGCGCGCATCGCTCGTGATGGACCCACCCTCGACAGGTACGTTCAGATCCTCGCGAATCAAGACTCGCTTGCCCGCAAGATCAAGATCGGCCATCCGCAAAACGTTCATCGTAGCGCGCTCCTCAGCCAGCCTTGGACCAAGCGAGCGTAGTGTCGAGCATGCGGTTGGAGAAGCCCCACTCGTTGTCGTACCAAGAGCAGACTTTGACGAGATTGCCGCCGATGACCTTGGTCATCGTGGCGTCGTAGTTGGACGAGTGAGCGTCGTGGTTGTAGTCGATGGAGACGAGCGGCGCCTCGGTGTACGCCAGCACACCCTTGAGCGGACCCTCGGCCGCAGCCTTCATCAAAGAATTGATCTCGGCTACCGTGGTCGCACGCTTCGGCGTGAACGTGAGATCGACCAACGAGACATTGATCGTCGGCACGCGAACCGCGAAACCGTCGAACTTGCCCTTGAGCTCCGGCAGCACGAGGCCGACAGCCGCCGCGGCACCGGTCTTCGTGGGGATCATCGACATCGTCGCCGATCGCGCGCGGCGCAGATCGGAGTGATAGACGTCGGTCAGCACCTGATCGTTGGTGTAAGCATGAATGGTCGTCATCAAACCGCTTTCGATCCCGATGTGCTCCTGCAGCACTTTGGCCATCGGCGCGAGACAGTTGGTCGTACACGAGGCGTTGGAGATGACGGTCATCGAAGATTTGAGCACGTCGTGGTTGACCCCGTAGACCACCGTCGCGTCGACGTCGTCGCCGCCCGGAGCCGAGATCACCACTTTCTTCGCGCCCGCCGCGATATGCGCGGAAGCCTTCGCCTTGCTGGTGAAAAGACCCGTGCACTCGAGCACGACATCCACGCCGAGCTCACCCCAAGGCAGCTTGGACGGGTCACGCTGAGCAACCACGCGGATACGATCGCCGTTGACGACCATGTAATCGCCGTCGACGCTGACCTCACCGGGGAACTTCCCATGGGCCGTGTCGTAACGGGTCAGGTGGGCATTGGTGTTGGCGTCGCCCAAATCGTTGATGGCGACGATCTGGATGTCCTTCCGACGAGCGCCCTCGTAGAGCGCGCGCAGCACGTTGCGTCCGATGCGGCCGTAACCGTTGATGCCTACCTTGATTGTCATGATGCGTTGTCCTCTCCTTGAGATTCCCTGGATTTTCTTTGATTTCAGCCAGCCAGCAGGTTATCGAGCGCACGGCCGACATGGGCGGCCGTGAGTCCGTAATATTCGAAAAGCGCAGCGGCCTTGCCTGAAGCTCCAAAGCGGTCGATGCCGATCACGCAGCCGCCGCTGCCCACGTATTTCCACCAGCTTTGCGAAGCGGCAGCCTCGATGGCGAGTCGCCGCGTCACCGTCTTGGGCAAAACCTGCTCGCGCCACGCGGCATCCTGCGCATCGAAGACGTCGGTCGAAGGCATCGAGACGAGACGAACACGACGGCCCGCCGAGTTGGCCGCACGCACCGCCTCGGCGGCCGGCGCGACTTCGCTACCGGTCGCGATGACGATCGCCTCGGGCAGCGCGCCGACTGCGAGTTCGGGTTCGATCAGTACGTAACCGCCGCGGCGAATGTGTTCGACTTGCTCGGCACTGCGGGGTTGCTGCGGCAAGGCCTGACGCGTGAGCACGAGGCAACTCGGTCCGTTGCTGCGCTCGATGGCCGCGACCCAGGACACCGCAGTTTCGGTGGCATCGCACGGGCGCCAGAGTCCGAGGTTCGGCATCGCACGCAAACTCGCAAGGTGCTCGATGGGCTGATGCGTCGGACCATCCTCGCCCAAACCGATCGAGTCGTGCGTGTATACGAGCAGCACGCGCTGATGCATGAGCGCCGCGAGGCGAATCGCATTGCGCGCGTAGTCGGAGAACACGAGGAAAGTCCCGGCGTACGGCACGAAACCACCGTGCAGCGCGAGGCCGTTCATCATGGCCGTCATCGCGAACTCGCGTACGCCGTAATAAACGTAATTGCCCGACACGTCCGAAGGCGTGACGGGCTTGGAATCTTTGCGCAGCGTGTTCACCGAGCCCGTGAGGTCGGCCGAACCGCCGAGCAACTCGCCCATCCCCGGTCCGATGGCATTGAGCACCACCTGCGACGAGGCGCGAGTCGCTTGTGCGGCACCGATGCCGGCTGCGGCAGCCATCGCCGCCTCGCGCAACTGTGCCCAGTTCGCAGGCAGCTCGCCGCGCATGCGGCGCTCGAACTGCACTGCGAGCTCAGGGAACTCGCGCTTGTAACGATTGAAGCGTCGACGCCAGGCTTTTTCGGCGCGCGCACCCCGCTCGCGCTGATCCCAGGCCTCGCGAACCTCCGAGGGAATGACGAAAGGTTCGTGGTTCCAGCCGATCGCCGCACGAGTGGCGGCGATTTCATCGGCTCCAAGCGGCTCGCCGTGGGTCGACTTGCTGCCCTGCTTGTTGGGCGCACCAAACCCGATGACGGTACGCGCACAGATCAGCGTCGGTTGTTTCCGGTTGGCCTTGGCGCGCTTCAGGGCCTTGGCGACCGCCTCGCCGTCGTGCCCGTCGATATCTTTGATGACCTGCCAGCCATAGGCGGCGAAGCGCTTCGCGGTATCGTCGCCCATCCAATCTTTGACCTTGCCGTCGATCGAGATGCCATTGTCGTCGTAAATACAGATGAGCTTGCCGAGACCGAGCGTACCGGCAAGCGACGCCGCCTCGTGCGAGATCCCCTCCATGATGCAGCCGTCACCGAGGAACACGTAGGTGTGGTGATCGACGATATCGTGTCCCGGCCGATTGAACTCGGCGGCCAGCAGTCGCTCCGCAAGCGCCATGCCGACGGCCGTGGCAACGCCCTGCCCGAGCGGGCCCGTGGTCGTCTCGATGCCGATCGCCGGATCATGCTCGGGGTGACCCGCCGTGCGCGAACCAAGCTGACGAAAATCTTTGATGTCGTCGATCGAGAGCGGATGACCCGTGAGGTGAAGCACGGAATACAACAGCATCGAGGCATGACCGTTCGAGAGCACGAATCGGTCGCGGTCGACCCAGCGCGGATTGGCCGGGTTGTAGTCCATGATTTCGCGCCAGAGCACCTCGGCGATATCGGCCATGCCCATCGGCGCACCCGGATGA
>JBIJCL010000141.1:0-5361 GCA_044344725.1 Steroidobacteraceae bacterium
ACCCCACCCGGTCTCGAACGCCCCGTCCTCGAGGATCGTTTTCATGCGTTTCACCACACTCATCGACGTCGACACGCTCGCCGCGAATCTGCGTGCCCCGGGCTGGGTCGTAATCGACTGCCGATTCGAGCTCGGCAAACCCTCAGCCGGCGAAGCCGCCTATTCAGCCGGGCATATCCCGGGCGCCCGATACGCCCACCTCGACCGCGACCTTGCCGCCCCGGTTGCTTCGACCACGGGCCGACACCCTCTGCCCGACCCGACGCTCTTCGCCGCGAAGGCGAGCGCCTGGGGGATCGGTGCCGATTCGCAAATCGTCGTCTACGACCAGGGAAACAGCTTCTTCGCCGCTCGGGCCTGGTGGGTGTTTCGCTGGCTGGGTCATGAGGCCGTTGCGGTGCTCGACGGCGGCCTCTCGGCGTGGCAACACGCCAACCTACCCATCGATTCGCGCGCGCCAGAGGTGACGGCGCAGCAATTCATCGCACGTCCGAACAATGAATTCGTCGACGACACCGACCGGGTCCTGCAGTCGGTACGCTCGGGAGCCTATGCATCGGGGGCTCGGCGTCTGATCGACGCGCGCGGTGCCGACCGCTACGCCGGCGAGAACGAAACCATCGATCCGGTCGGCGGCCACGTGCCGGGCGCCACCAATGTTCACTACGCCCGCAACTACCGAGCGGATGGCCGCTTGCACGATGTCGCCACGCTTCAGAACCTCTGGCAGAGCGCACTCGCCGGTGCGGACCCATGTAACATCACGATGATGTGCGGCTCCGGAGTCAGCGCTTGCGTCAACTTGCTGGCGCTTGAGCATGCGGGGCTCAAGGGTGCGCGACTCTATCCTGGATCTTGGAGCGAGTGGGTGCGCGATACTGCACGACCTGTAGCGCGGGGAAACTGACCGACGATGAACGTAACGCCGAATTCTTTGACGACGAACGAAATCCAGACAGGAAGCGCTTCGTCGTCGACCACTCGTCGCGGCCCTCCTTGGAGCGTCTCGGACTCCCTCGATCTCTATCATGTTCAGGCCTGGGGCCAGGGCTACTTCGGGATCAACGAGGCCGGTCATGTCGTCGTACGTCCCGAGCAAGTGCCGGGTCGAGAAATCGATCTTTTCGAAGTCGTTCAAGGACTCAAGGAACGCGAACTCACGACGCCGGTCGTCGTCCGATTCTCCGGCATCTTGGCTCATCGCTTGCGTCAATTGAATGATGCGTTCGCTCGTGCAATCGTCGAAAACGATTACCGAAATCGA
This sequence comes from Steroidobacteraceae bacterium, assembly GCA_044344725.1. GTDB lineage: Bacteria > Pseudomonadota > Gammaproteobacteria > Steroidobacterales > Steroidobacteraceae > UBA964. The sequence continues at coordinate 1,265 of JBIJCL010000141.1, forward strand.
TACGCCGCCGTGTTCCCCATCAAGGTGAATCAGCAGCGACTCGTCGTCGAAGAGGTCTATCGATACGGAGCCGAGTTCGGTTTTGGGCTCGAAGCCGGTAGCAAACCCGAACTTCTGGCCGTCATGGCGATGAGCGAGAACTCACCCGACCGTCTCATCATCTGCAACGGATTCAAAGACGACAGCTACATCGAGACCGCGATGCTCGCGACCAAGCTCGGTCGCAGCATCGTTCCGGTGGTCGAGAATTTCGTCGAGCTCGGTCTCATCATCAAACACGCAAAAAGACTCGGCGTACGTCCGCAGATCGGCGTGCGCGTCAAGCTCGCAAGCGAAGGCTCCGGCCGCTGGCGCGATTCGGCGGGTGAGAAGTCGAAATTCGGACTCTTCATCACCGAGATCCTCGAAGCGGTGTCGGTGCTGCGCGAACACGACATGCTCGATTGCCTGAAACTCGTGCATTGCCATCCGGGCAGCCAGTTGCAGGATATCCGACGCGTCAAAGACGCCATCAACGAACTCGCGCACGTTTATGCCGAGCTCAAGCTGCTCGGTGCAGGACTCGAATACATCGACGTCGGCGGTGGTCTCGGTGTCGATTACGATGGTTCGGGCACCAACTATTCCTCCTCGATGAACTACAACATCGAGGAGTACGCGAACGACGTCGTCTACCGCATCGCGAGCGTGTGCAACGCCCGCGGTATTGCGCATCCGATGATCGTGAGTGAATCCGGGCGCGCCATCGCCGCCCACCACAGCGTGCTCATCTTCAATACCCTCGGCTCCTCGGCGCTCGACAAGTTCAATGTCACCGGTCGCGAAGACGAACAATACGCCGCTAGCGCGCTGCCGCAGCCGGTGCAGGATCTGCTCGGCGCCTATCGGGAAGTGAGTGAGCGACGCCTCGTCGAATGCTGGCACGATGCGCTCACGGCGCGCGAACAGTGCTTGCAGATGTTCAACCTCGGTCTGCTCTCACTCGAATTTCGCGCACTCGCCGAGCGACTTTATTGGGCCACCTGCTCGAAGATCCGCGACTACGCTCGCAAGCTCGAAGAAGTGCCCGAAGAACTCGAGGACCTCGAGACTATTCTCTCCGACATCTACTTCTGCAATATGTCGGTATTCCAGTCGTTGCCCGATAGCTGGGCGATCGATCATCTGTTTCCGATCATGCCGATCCACAGGCTCGATGAATGCCCGACCCGTCGCGCGGTGCTGGCCGACATCACCTGCGACTCCGACGGCAAGATCGACCACTTCGTGAGCCATCGTGAAATCAAAAAAACGCTCGAGCTCCACGATATCGCAGACGGCGACGAGTACTATCTCGCCGCATTTCTGGTCGGCGCCTACCAAGAAACCCTGGGCGATCTCCACAATCTCTTCGGCGATACCCACGTCGTACACATCCGTCTCGAAGATGACGGGAAGTGGTGGATCGACGAAGTGGTCATGGGGGACACCGCCAACCGCGTACTCGAATACATGGAGTACGACGTCGCCGAGCTCTACCCTGCACTCGCCCGCGATTGCGAACGCGCGATCCGCGAAGGGCGCATGACGGTTGCGGAAAGCCAGGCACTCAAGCGCTTCTACGAAGGCGAGCTCAACGGCTACGCCTACCTCGAATGACTTTCGGAACGAATCTTTGAATAGGAGAACATCGATGTCGAAAACCCTGATCTCCCTGACGGTCGCCGCGATCGCGGCATCCTGTCTCACGATCGGCGCGGCCCAAGCCGCTTCCAAGGGCAAGCGGATCGATCTCAACACCGCGGAGGGCGCCACACTCGCGCAGCGCCGTATCCAATGCGGATCGATCGACAACACCCCGACCATCTACTCTTTTCACGGTGAGGCCTTCGCAAGGGTCCCGGGAGAGCGCGATCGCAAGCTCTTCGACGTCGAGGGCTACAACGTGCGTCAGTGCGTGACCGTCACCGATCCGACTCGCGGCACGGGTTGGCGCTTGGTCTCGCGTGAACTGCTGCTTTACGTCGACCCCGCGACGGGCGAGCTTCTCAAAGAATGGAAGAACCCCTGGACCGGGCAGACGGTCAAGGTTTTGCAGACGGCGAACGATCCCGTGAACCAGCGACCGGTCTTCCCGATCGGCGCCGATGGCAAACCCAACTCCTGGCCGGCGACCATCAGCGGAAACACGTGGTGGAACACGATCACCGTCCCGCTTTTCTACGTCAACCCGCTCGGCGGCGGTTATCAGAAGAATGTCGGCGGCTATTACCATGCCACCGAGATGTTCAATTTCTTCGGCAAGGTCGACTCCCTCACCGATCCGAAAATCCCCAACCCGCCGATCGAGGTGGGCTGGGTACGTATGGCCGACTGGCTGCCGTGGATGGAAATGAGCGGACGATCAGGCCTCATCTACATGCATGCCGCCGGACGAAAGCTCGACAGCTACGATCAGCTACCCGACCTCATGAAGAAGACCATCGCGTCGGACTACCCCGAGTACCGGACGCCCCCGGAAGGCTCCGACACCCGGGAGAACGAAACCAGCTGGACGTACTTCAAGAAAAAGGTTGAGCCGACGACGCCCGTCAAGAAGTAGATACTTTGGCCCCGTTGTCTTGCCGCCGAGTCCGGTAGTAGCATCGGCCCATCGGTCAACCGGTCAAAGATAGAGAGACGGTCGAATGACAACGATTTACGTGGGCAATCTACCCTTTTCGGCGAACGAGGCGGACGTGCGAGTGCTCTTTGAGCGTTACGGCAAAGTCGACTCGGTGAAACTCATCAACGATCGTGAGACGGGTCGTCCACGGGGCTTCGGCTTCGTGGACATGCCTGCCTCCGAGGCCCAGGCCGCCATCGCGGCACTCAACGGGTATGACATGAACGGCCGCGCCCTGCGTATCAACGAAGCGCAGGAGCGCGCGCCGCGTCCGGGCGGTGGTGGCGGCGGCTTCCGCCGCTGATCCACCGACAGCGGGCGCTCGACGTCCGGAGCATTCCATGGCCCGACGCTACCGCGCCCAACCCCGTCAAAAAATAGCGCTGCGGCTGCCGATTCCGCCGCGGAGCAAGCTGCCGCCCGATCTTCGCAAATACTTTGCGATTTGCGACGAGAAAATCGGCTTCCTGCCGAACGTGCTCGAGGTCTACAGCTTCGACGAAACGAAGCTGCGCGCGTTCATCGCGATGTACAACGACCTGATGCTGGGCGACTCGAAACTCAGCATGCTCGAGCGCGAGATGATCGCCGTGGTCGTGTCTTCGGCCAATCGCTGCTACTACTGCCTCACCGCGCATGGGCAAGCGCTACGTGAAATGTCCGGTGATCCCTCGCTCGGCGAAGCGCTCGTCATGAACTACCGCATCGCAAAGATCACTAAAAAACAGCGTGCCATGCTCGACTTCGCGCACCAGCTCACGGTGTCACCGGCCGAGACGGGCGCCGCCGAGCGCGCAGCGCTGCGACGCGCCGGATTCAAAGATCGGGAAATCTGGGACATCATCGCCGTCACCGGTTTTTTCAACATGACGAATCGAGTCGCGGCCGCCACCGACATGATGCCGAACGAAGAGTATCTCGCGCGCTCACGCTGAAGCCGAAACCGGCCAGAGGAATCATCGATGCTGCTCTCTTCTCGCGAGGTGTTCCGCGGACGGATCGCCCGACTCACCGTGGACACCGTCACCTTGCCCAACGGGCATACGGCAGAGCTCGAAATACTCCACCACCCTGGAGGCGCTGCAGCCGTTGCAATCGACCGCGAAGGCCGTGTCTGCCTGCTGCACCAATTTCGGCACGCAGCGGGAGGCCGCGTGTGGGAGCTACCCGCCGGGCGTCTCGAGCCCGGTGAACCTCCGATCGACACCATCCGACGTGAACTCGTCGAAGAAGCCGGCATTCAAGCGGCACACGTCGTATCACTCGGCGAGTCGCTGAGTTCTCCGGGCATATTCACCGAGCGCATCCACCTTTTCCTTGCCACCGACCTCACTCCCGTCCCCGATGCCCGTGGGGCCGCCGAGGTCTTCGACGTACACTGGGTCCCGCTCGACGAGGCCGTCCGACGCGCCCTCGAAGGCGAGATCGACGACTCCAAAACCGTCATCGGTCT